>JAUZQR010000419.1 GCA_030950865.1 Mariprofundaceae bacterium
AATAACCGTTGGATTAAAGTCTTTAACAAACTCCTTATCCATATAATCGGGTGAAGAACCGTTAAAGTGAAAAATAGACTGGTTCGGATCGCCGACCATCAGAATATTTCTGAACTCGCCATTCGCCATGGCTTTTAGCAAGTGATACTGGGCATGATTCAAATCCTGTGCTTCATCCACGCACACCGCAAAAAAACTGCGTCGATACAGTGCGGCTATTTTGGGATAATCGTTAAACAAACCATAGACTTTTAGCAATAAGTCATCAAAATCTATGGCGTTCTGCGATTTTAAAATATCCTGATAACTGCAATAAAGCAGGATGATATTTTCATCCTCAGTTTGCTTTGCAATATCCGCTTCATTAATTAACTGACGTTTCACATCAGCAATAAAATTCAATGCGCGATAACGAAAACTATTTTGGTGCTTTTTATCCTGATTTTTGTAACGTGCCGCATAGGAGGGGGTTAATTGAATGGCTTGTTCAATCAATTCTAAACGGTCGCTTTCATCTTCAAAAATATGTGGCATTTCGGCATAACCCAATAAATGCCCATGATTCTCAAGCACAGATTGACAAAACCCATGAAAAGTACCGACAAAAGTTCGTCGGTCAATGTCTGCAATGTCCGCCAAACGCTCTTTAATCTCTTGCCCCGCCTTATTGGTAAAGGTCAATGCCAATATTTTTTTATTGCTTCGAGACAATAAAACCCGAATACGCTGGGTTAATACGCGGGTTTTACCACTGCCCGCACTGGCTTTAACATAGAGTGCGCCATCTGGTGCATCAACAATAGTGCGTTGTTTTTCTGAAAGCTCGACAGAATGATTCATGATGCCTCCTCTTTGATATGTAGCATGATCTTTATTTTACGGAACAATTCTATAATCTTGGGTGGTAATGCTTTTCCACTCTGGATGATTTGTTCGGCAATCACTGGGGCGAATTGGGTTTTTTTCTTAGTTATTTCTTCATATAAATTATTATCATTATATTGATCAATTTCTAGTAATCTTTGAGGCTCTTTAGCTTGTCTATGCTGTTCATTGTTATATACATCAAAAGTAGCTAAAGATTTTTTAATTTCATCTTGAAAGTTATCTGCAATGAGTTGTTTTTCAAAGTCATTATCGTCATCTAAATATACAATTACATCAGATTCTGATCTTGATGAATTGCTTTTACCAAATTGTTTTTTTACGCGATCGACTGTTATGGTTTCCGCATCACTTAATATTAACCAAGGAATATTTAATGATTCGGCAAACCTCAAAAATGGTAAATAACTGTTACAACTACCCACGCCGACAAAATCCACGCCCATTTCAACGGCAGATTTGCCGAAATAATGCTTGGCAAAAATCGGCAAGGCTTGTTCTTCGGTTTCACCTTCAAAAAATACGATTAACTTGGAAAAAAAGATTTCACCACGGCTATTGATGACTTGACGATTGATCTTTCTTTGATCTTCATCAGACAGCGCATCAATCGCCACTTTGCCACAGCAAACTTGTTTATCTTTGTAAAAATTGCGAATTTGATCAAGCTCTGCCACCGCTGCAATATACGGTGAATGGGTAGAAATGATTTTTTGCCCCGCAATACTGTTGATTTGGCTATACAGTTGTTTTTGGGCATTGGGGTGTAAATGAGCTTCGGGTTCTTCAATGGCTAAAATAGGAAAAAACACGGTGCTTTCTTTTTCAGCATTGCTTGCCAGTAAACCGATAAAGGATTTCAGAGTGAGTAAAGAAGACCAACTGCGCGTCCCCATGCCATGATATTCCATAGAAAAGCTGTCTTGACTATCCCCATAATAAATTGTCAGCCCCTTGTTTAAATCCCTAATTTTTTTAGTGAAGGGGGTTAATTCAATGCCACTGCTGGTATTCTCCAATGCTGAATCCAAGCCCTTCAAAGTCGCTTTGATATGACTCAGAATATCGCTGCTGTTTACTGCCTTTTCATTCAACGCTTCAATTTGTTGTTCTATTGCCTGAATATCCTCAGCGGAGTATTCGATTTTAGATAACATCTTACCCAAGTAAGAACCGCGTAATTTAGTATCTTCAAGAATATCACGCTGGGCATCCATATAGAAAAAGGGCAGTTCGTCAAAATTAAAACGGGTTTTATTGCCCTTGTCTGTAGCAAACCAATTTGTATCGCCGTTCTTAAAATCTGACCACGATTTTAAAATGTTTTGCTGGACTTTATAGCTGTTTTTTTTCACATCAAAAGTAACATCTGTTCGTAACGGAAAAAAGCTTTTAATGCCATCGGTGCGAATACGATCGGTGGTGAATAAAACTTCCCAATCTTCGTTAAAATCATCCGTCTGCTTGCCGTTAGCATCAACGGGGACGATCAGCACATCAATGGTGATATTATCCGCACAGCAGTTGTCTTTGATAAAAAAATCATCTTGTGAAATAAACTGGCGATTGCCTAAGGCGATTTGTAGGGCTTTGAGAAAAGAGGTTTTCCCCGTGTTATTCATGCCTGTAAGTACGGTGGTTTGTTCCAGTTCGACTTCGATATTTTCCAAACCGCGAAAACCTGCGATGCGAACGGTCTTAATTAAAATACTCATTGGCTTGCCTCCTTTGCGTATTGTACCTGAACTTCACCGCTCATGAGTTTGGGTAGGAGGGTATCGCGGAGGGATTGTAGGGTGCGGATATAGTCATTATTACGTTGCTGCTTTTCTATCAAAGGCTTTACTTCTTGTGAATATTCCTCAATTTTATCCAATGAAGGAACCAAAAATATTATGTTTAAAATATCCTGGGGCTTTACTCGTTGATGACTGCCACTTGTCCCCGAGGCTGCCATTTCTAATTCACCTACAGCTTCATCAGATTTAAATAGAAAACAAAGAAATCCATAATACAATTCCTTTTTGGGCTGAAAAACTTGAAACTCTGTTGAACAAATGGAGTTCTCAGCACCCTTGTCTGGAATTGCCCAAATTCTAGGACCCCTAGGATTTAACTTGGACACTAGGATGGTTTTAGGTGGCACTCTATATTTATTACTTAAAATTTCCTTTCCAACTTCAATAACAGGATTCTTGCCATTATCGAAGGCAGGAAGGCTGTAATGTCTGTATGTTAGTAGCGGGTTTGATGCGGGTTTTACATTTTCTTTTATATGGTTGGCAATATCTGAAACCCTATATTCCCCCCAATCCTCCCCAGCCTCAACCACAAACCACTGGCGAAACAGCGTTTCGGCCATCTGTTCCAGGGTTTTGTTTTGGCGGTGGAGCAGGTCGATTTTGTCATCCAAACTGCTTAATACCTCGGCGATGGCTTTTTG
>JAUZQR010000042.1 GCA_030950865.1 Mariprofundaceae bacterium
TATTTATCTAAAAAAGATATTGGGAAGATTGTGACAGCCGATGCCTAAAGTTATGGATGAGCCTAAAGTCACATGGTTTAATATATTGTTGTTGCTGGTGATGATCTTCAACGCTGGTGGTGTAAGGATTGTGGATAATTATGTATTGACGCTTGCTACGTTGTTTTTGCTGGCGATACAAATTATAGTGAAAGAAACGTTCCACCTTCGTTACGCCCTGATTGCCAGTGTAACGGTTATACTTTTTTTGGCTGCCCACTATTTTCTGACCAGTCGCGGCCTTCCCATCAAACATTATATTATCTACTTTTCCTATTTACTAACAGCCATTGCCATTGTCGCTGCCTACAAGGGAGGCAATGGCATTTTTCAGCTGGATATTTACGCAGCACTAAAGTTTATATTAGCACACGCACTGCTGGGCGCAGTCTTGCAATTGATCATGGAACCCTCATTCGATTTGAACCTTGATCGTGCACATATTTTGTATGTTTTCTATTATGATCAGGCCAAAGATATTAGCTTTATGTTTCGCAATGCAGGTTTTTTCTGGGAACCTGGAGTATTGCAAATATTTCTCAATATTTTACTGTATATGTCCCTGTTTATCTACCGTCAAAAAGTCATTGCTGCATTGTGTTGCATGGCCATCATCAGCACCATCTCTACCGCAGGATATCTGGTTATGGCCATGCTTGTGTTCTTTTGGGTGGTGCAACAACTACGATCATTCACTTTGGCAGCACCTACCTATCTTATCGTCATGCTGCTGATCATTGCACTTAGTGGCTTCAGTTTAATGAATAAGCTATATGGAGAAAGGCATAAATCTGCTGATGTACGCCAATTTGATATGGTTGTTGGCTTTTCAGTCATCAAAGATCACCCGATTCTCGGTATCGGCATGAGCAGTGAACGTCTGCTAGACATCTACCACGAAATTGGCAAAGAACACCAGAAGGATTTTTCCATTACTGAACATGAACTTGAAAACAAGGGAACAACCAATGGTATTCTCTATCTAGCGACGGCTCTGGGACTGCCGTGGCTATTGCTGTGGATCTTTCTGGCTCTCAGGCAAAATATCTTTCCTCATCGTTGGCTTGTCTTGCTCATGCTGCTTATGTTCTGTTCTTCTGAACCGATCATCCAGACAGCTTTCTTTTCACTATTCTGGGCCTTTGGCTTGTATGCTGTGATGTTTCGAAAAGACTCGCAGCATGATGACGGGATATCTAACGAAAGATTATGCAAGAATGAAAATCAAGGAGACTGTTCCTTAGGTAACTCGCGATAAGGGACATTCTATCAAAAGAATGTACTATGGAGCGGGAGGTTTATACAGATGAAACAACGGAGCCTGTATCTTGGCGTCAGCTAAATTCAATCGAGCGATAATTTTTGCCAGGAAGTATACAGAAGCAAAACGTAAAGCTTGCAGTATTGATGCTGTAAAACTGCGTTTTTCTGGTCCGAAAATATTGGCGAATAGTATCCCTAAGGCTGGAACCCACCTTTTGGCCAAAGCCTTGATGCTTTTTCCGGGAATTGTATTTTCTGGTCAGCGCACGGTAATGGACTGGCATGCCTGTACGCCTGCAACCGAGAAAAAGATCAGGCGTATTCGTAAAGGTCAATTTTGCAACGCGCATCTTCCAGCACATCCATCACTGCTTGATCTACTGGATCGTGAAGGTATTCGCGCTGTGTTCATCATCCGCGACCCTAGGGATGTGGTCATATCCAACTTCAAATATGTAAAAGATATGGATACTACGCACGAAACCCATGCGCATATTGCATCACTTGCGGACGATGATGCACGCTTACGGGCGGTAATTGGGGGGGTGGATGGGCTGATTGCTCCTGTGCATGAACTTTGGCAAAAGAACCAGGGCTGGCAGCAACATTCGGCGACCCTTGTGATACGGTATGAACATCTGATTGGCATGAAGGGTGGGGGCGACACAAGCTTGCAGATACAGACCCTACGCAATCTTGCAGCCCACCTTGATCTTGACGTGTCGGATCGCCTGATTGACCAAATCGCAGTTCGGGTATTTGACAGTAAATCACCTACTTTTCGTAAGGGACTGACCGGAGGCTGGCGCAATACGTTTTCTGATGAGCATGTACGATTATTCAAGGATGAGACGGGGGATTTGTTGATACGCCTTGGTTATGAGAAAAATATGGACTGGAGTAATTCTTGAGCGGTCATCCTATTCGGATTCTGGTGGATGCACATGTGTTTGAT
>JAUZQR010000420.1 GCA_030950865.1 Mariprofundaceae bacterium
GCAGGATTATCTGATAAAGCGCTTCAAGATGTTACAGGGCTTGATGATGCCATGTTTTGCCACAATGGACTCTTCATTGCAGGCGCAAAATCCTTTGAAAGCACCATGAAGATGGCAGCGATGGCGGTTGAAGAAGGCTCATAAGGGCAAATTTTATAGTTTTCTTATCTTCATTGGTTACCAATGGCTGAAATATAGTCTATGCTGAGACGAAATAGATAATGCTGAAGCAAGTCAACGTATGCAACGGGTGGTGGAGTTGTACAAATCATTCGATTTATTTGAAGTGAGATGAATCTCATACACTAATAAAAGTGTAGAAATATATGTTGCGCATTCGGATGCTATCCGTGGGTTAGATTTGCCGCAGTGCATGTTGAAGGCTTGGTAAAACTTGAGTCTTTAACACGGCTGGGGAAGGATGCGGAAGTTGCATAGGCTATGGTTGCCAAAGCGCGTGATGATTTAGCAGAAGGGGAAAACAAGTTAGTAGAATTGGAAGAGGCACAGAAAAAACTTCAAAGTTTATAGGTGGCAGCGATATTGCTGTAATTTTGGGCATGGGTTCTCATGCTGGTTTATACAGTGCTAGAAAAAATATAATTGCGAAAAATATAAGAAATTTTTGCATGGTTGTTATGATGCTTTTGGGCTTGCCAGTTTCGGCAAACGCTTTGGGTTTTGGCGTGCCTGTACTAAAAAGCCACCTCAATGAAGTATTGGATGTGCGTGTACCATTAATATTGGCTGAAAATGAAAGTTTGAACAGTGTGTTTGTAGAGTTTGCCAAGCCCAATGAATATCGTTTGGTCGGGTTAGAGCCTTATACGGATTTGTCGAGCATGCGTGTTTCTGTAGAGCATATGCCGCATGGCGAACTGTATGTCTTGCTCAGTTCTGTATCTGTGGTGCAGGCACCGATTGTATCATTATTATTGAAAGCGCGTATTGGGCACAATACACATTATAAACAGGTGCAACTGCTTCTTGATACCATGAGGCTAGGGGCAAGAACGCATGTTGTTAAAGATAAACAGGGGCGCTCTGCTCTTGTTACAGATAAAGCTATTGTAAAAAATAATGAAGAGCATGGTTGGGCGAGAACATGGCGTTATGGACCTGTTCGTTCGGGGGATAGTTTAAGCACGATTGCTTATCGCTTACGCCGAGATAAACAGTGGTCAAATCATGATGTTATGTTGGCATTGTACCGATTTAATCCTGATGCATTTATTCAGCATGACATAAATAGGTTAAAATCAGGTGTTTGGTTGGAAATACCACGTGAAAAGGCGCTAAAAAAGTTACTCAAACAAGCACCTAAACCTTATGAAAATAGTAAGAAAAGAACACAGGTTGCATCCAAGAAACTCACGAAAGCAATGGTTAAGCCTAGGTCTATATCGCTAGAAACGAAGCAGAATGATGCGGCTTCGCAATTGCGCTATGTTGGACGCATTGCATTGGGCAATGATGCGCATGTTTTACCAACAGAGTTAGAAAGCACCTCTAGCAAGAGTTCAGGGCAGTTGCAGGAAAAGCTAAATCAGTTGTATCAGCAAGCTATGGACGATCACTTACAGATGGCAAATTTGGATCAGAATATTATGGCAATCCGTGATGATATTGGTCAGATGAGTGATGATATTATTGCTCTAAAAGAGCAGCAAAATATTATGCAGAAGCAGATGGTGGATTCACCGAGTACGCAATATTGGATGCTGGGATTTTTATTATTGGTGTTGCTTAATATTATGCTTCTTGGGTTATTTCTATACCGCAAACATCATGCAAAGATGAAAGAAATATATGATATTGAAGAAGCATATTTCAAGAAAAAAAATGAAACTCCAGTAACTATGGAAGAGCCTGTGCAAGCTCCAGCTAAGAAAAAAGTGCGTAAAAAACACCTGCTTGAAAATAAAATATATGATATTGAAAATCACTTAAACCTGAGAAACTATGAGGCTGTGGAAGATATTTTAAAACAGCTAAGTCAGAATGAGCATGAGCATTTTGGTGTGTGTGCTTTAAAAGCGCGTTTGTATCATGAAACAGGGCGTTTGGATGAGCGTGATAGCTTAATTCGAGATAAGCAGAGGTCCTTGAGTGATCGACAGTGGTGTTTACTGTGTGACCGCCTGCCTATTAATGTATGGCATGCATTGCATGAATCAGGCGTTGTTAAAGGTAATGGCACACTATTCAATGTTGAAGAATCTTTAACGAGTCATCATGAAGATGCTACTGAGATAAAAGCTTCAGCAAACCTTAATCAGTTGCAATCAGATACCGTGGGTACGACGGAGGCTGTTGAGGTAAACAGTAGTTTCTTAGAATTGGATGATACTGAATTTAAAGCTGTGGATGAACAATCAGCCTCAGAGCTGGAAAGTAGTGCGCCAGAAGATGAATTTGTTAGTACCGTCTTTATTACGACTCTGGATGGTAAGAAAAAACTTCTCTAGCTTATTTATGCGAAGTTGATGATAGGGATAACAAGCTATGCGGGTTGATGCGCGCATGATTAAAGCGCATACCCCAGTGCAAATGTGCGCCTGTTGATCTTCCTGTGCTACCAACCTCTGCAATGATTTGACTCGCTTGAATCTCTTGCCCAACGTTAACATGGGTTTTGCTTAAATGGGCATATACTGTAACCAAGCCTTTGCCATGGCCGATAGCGATAAGTGTGCCATTTAAAAACATATCTTCGACCAATAGAACTTTTCCAGCCAAAGGTGCTTTCACTGGCGTACCTTTTGGTGCTGCAATATCAATGCCCGAATGGGGTGATTTTGCTTGTCCATTGACATAACGTTGTGCGCCGAATGGTGTAGACTCAATACCATCGACTGGCATAAGCGCTTTTGTGAATGCAGGGAATATATTCACATTCACATCGTAGGTATTTTTGATTGCCTTCTGATCTGAGAGGATACGTTTGATGGCAGCAGCATCGAAACTGGACATCTTCTTTGAAACGGTGATGCGGGAGATACGGAATTCGCCCTTGTTGATATGTAAGTGATCCGTAAGGGTTGTTTTACCAAGCCATTGAATGGGGTAGCTGCCTGACTTTTGTTTTAAATCGATGCCTATCCAGCCATGAATAGTGCCATGTTTATCTTTTTGGAAAGGCCACTCTTTGCCCATGCATGTAAGTTTACTCACGGGGGTGTTGGTGTTGAGTGTTACTTCAATTATATCACCTTGTGTGGCACTCCAATCATGGGCATATGCTGGTGAGGTAAGACTTAAAGATAAAAATAGCATGATAAAATAAGGCATAATGTTTACTCGCTTGTTGGGTTTAGCTGAACTTTTTCAACACGTGTATCGATGCTTCCATCTTGAAAATGAATATGCATGGCATCGCCCTGTTGCATAGATTGAGCATGGGTGATGAGCTTGCCTGATGCATCATAGTTCAGACTATAACCCCGCTGTAAGACATGTGTAGGATCAAGTGCATGCAATGTTTCTCGGTGCAACTGAAGCTTGTAATGCAATGCTTGTAATGATGATTTTAAGCTTTGTGTAAGTTGCTGATGATAGGCAGCAAGGCGATGCTGCTTTTCAGGTAAAATTTGCAAATGACAAGCGGCAAGACGCTCTTGTAGGTGATGCAGTTGCTGTTGTTTTTGCCGTAACTGTCGCCCTGGCTCAAGTCTCATAAGCTCATGGTGTTGCTCATGCATGCGTTGTTGCCATTGTCCGAGTGATGACTGAAAAGATGATGTGAGTCTCTGTTGTAACATGGCACTTTGTTGCAAGTCCTGATCCAGATTACGTTGTTGATGGTGTTTTAAGCCTTGTTGTTGGATATGAAGTTTTTGTTGTAAACGTCCAAACATGGATGTGAGGCTATATTTTAAACGCTGTGTTTGCGGCATATTTTGACGTAAATGTTGGCGTGAAGCACAGCATAATTCAGCCGCATTGGAGGGTGTTGCTGCACGTAAGTCAGCTGCAAAATCTGCGAGGGTGGTATCAATTTCATGTCCAATACCAGCAATAATAGGAATCGTTGATGTGGCGATGGCTTGAATCATTGTTTCATCATTAAAACACCACAAATCTTCCATGCTACCACCACCACGAACCAAAAGAATAACATCAGGCTTATCAGATTGGTGTTGCAATGCTTGAATGGCGTTGGCAATAGATTGAGGGGCTTGCTCGCCTTGCACGATGGCTGGAGATAAAGTCTTTTTTAGCCATGCTGGGCGCGTTGCGAGCACTTTTTTTACATCTTCAAAAGCTGCGGCAGTGGCGGATGTTACGATGCCGATATGTTGTGGTAATGCTGGGATAGGCTTTTTATGTTCGTTAGAAAACCAACCTCGCTGTGCAAACAAAGCTTTGCGATGTTCAAATTCCGCAGCCAATTCTCCAGCACCTACGGGATTGATTTGTGTGACAATGATTTGATACGTGCCACGTGCTTCATAGAGGCTTAGGTGACCATTAAAAATGAATTCCTGCCCCTCTTTGGGCAATGTTTTTAAGCGCAATGCTGCCGAGCGCCAAACCACAGCAGAAATATTGGCATGACTATCTTTGATGGTGAAATAAAGATGTCCTGATGATGGTTTGCTTAAGCGGGATATTTCACCTTTGACTTCGATATGAGAAAAGCCCTGTTCCAGTGTTTGTTTGATGCGCGCAGTTAATTCAGTAACGCTGAGAGGAGCTTTATGCATAGGCTTAGAAGAATCCATGCCTGCAAGCTACGCGATTATGATGCAATGAAAAAGAGTAGGGGTTGATATTTTCAGGTTTAGTTTTGATATAAGATACGGCATGATATGCCTATGGAAATAATAAACCTGATTGCTGAAGATGAATGGTTGAACCGTGGAGCATTGATTGCGGCCATTGATGTTGGCTCCAATGCTATGCGTTTGGGTATTGCAGCATTCGATGCAGAGTCGGGTTCCCCTCAGCTTATTCAGCGTTATCGAGAGCCTGTTCGTTTGGGGCATGATGCTTTTACCAGTGGTATATTGAGCGAAAAAACCATGGATGATGCGGTGAAGGCATTTGCTTATTTTCGCAAGATTCTTAATCAACATCATATTGAACATTATCGCGCAACAGCGACCAGTGCAATGCGTGACTCCAAGAATGGACATGTGTTAATCAAGCGTA
>JAUZQR010000421.1 GCA_030950865.1 Mariprofundaceae bacterium
GATATGTTGCAAGGCGGCTCGCAAATCAAAAATCAAGTGATTCAGGATATGTTGGTGGCGGATTATATCAGTAGCGGCTTGTTGGATGGTCTGTCAGATAAAAAAACGACGGCTGAAGCGTTGATTCAACCCCTGCTTGAGCAGTGCCGTGTATTCAAAAACAAAGTGTCAACAGGTCAATGTCGCGCCGATGCGGCATTGCTGTTGCGCTTTTTGGCGCAAAAGGGGGTGGAGCGATGAAAACATGGCAATTTGAACCTCTGGACTCCAGTTTTTTTCGTGGGGCAAGGTCGTTTCAGCAAAATGAACAGGGCTTTTTGGAATCGCAGTTCCCGCCTACAGCGCAAACGCTGGCAGGCGTGGTCCGATCCGGCATCGCTGAAGGCATGGGCGTGGACTGGCAAGCATTTCGCAATGGTCAACAGCAAGAAATTGCCGATTTAATTGGGCATGATGCAGATCATGCAGGCAAACTTTCATTTGTAGGTCCTTATTTGCTGAAAGATGGTAAGCGATTGTATCCCATGCCGTTGCATGTGTTGTATAGCAGCCAAAATGATGCCTGGGGCAAGCTTGCACCGTCTGAAAAAGAATATGCAACCGATATGGGAAAACGGCATTTGCCTGAAGTCGTGGATCAAGCAGAAGGCGCAAAACCATTGGAAGATGCATGGCTGGATGCGGACAACATCAATCGGGTGTTAAATGGTGAAGACCCGACAAGCTTTCACAAAAAAGATGGCTTGTTCAAATATGAAAGCCGCACTGGTATTGCCCGCAATAACCATAAGCGAACCATCGAAGAAGGCGCGTTGTTTTTCACTCGTCATATTCGCTTAAAGGGTAACATCAAGCTGGCGATGGATGTGAACGGTGCGGATGATATAACGCCTGCACCCATGCTGCGGCTGGGTGGCGAGGGTCGCATGGCGCATGTGGCAGTTTCTGATGTTGTAGATTCTCGCCTGCGCAGAAATGACACCCAGACTGAGCAGTTTATGTTGGTGTTGCTTACGCATGGTGATTTTAATGGCAAGGCTGAGCCAAGTTTGCCTGAAGATCTTAAAATCATCTCGGCATGTATCGGCAAGGCAGTGCGTGAAGGTGGCTGGGATTACAGGAAGCGCCGACCCAAGCCGCTGAAATCATTGGTGCCGGCAGGCTCGGTGTATTTTATTCAAGGTGATGCAAGCAAGCTGCAAGGCAATCATATTGGTGAGCGTACACGGTTTGGTTATGGCGAATTTATTATTGGGAAATGGGAGCAGTAATATGGGAACAACACAAACAATCTTAGGGCTTAGAGCCGAAACATCCATTCATGCAGGTACGGGTCAAAACAACGGCGTGATTGATTTGCCGATTCAGCGGGAAGTACATACGGGCTACCCGTGTGTGTTTGGCTCGGCGGTGAAAGGTGCCTTTCGAGCACATGCAGAAGTTCGGCGCAAGGATTTGAATATCAATATCAATCAGGTGTTTGGTTCAGCCGATGATGAAGGCAATGCATCCAATGTGAGCTTTACCGATGCACGGCTTTTGCTCTTACCTGTGCGTTCACTGACAGGTCATTTTAAGCTGGTGACTTGCCCAAGTATTTTGCAGCGATTAAAGCGAGATATGCAGATGATGGGGCAGGCAGCGGGTTTTGCAGTGCCAATGCCCGATCAGGGAGAAGTGATCAGCCATGATTCAGGTGACTTGTTTCTTGAGGAGTTTAAGTTTACGCAAGCCGCAGGCTTGAATGATGCTTTGATTGAGGTCTTGGAAAAGTTTGGCGCAGAAGGCTTAAAAGGGCAGTTG
>JAUZQR010000422.1 GCA_030950865.1 Mariprofundaceae bacterium
ACTTTATGCTCATTTAAACCACAGAGAACACAGAGAAACACAGAGTTTTGTGCTATTTTCAGCCATGGAAGTGAGGCTTTAGCCTCGCCCCTCTAAAACCAAGTGCAAGGATTTGGCTTGATTTCTAGCAAAACCCTTGCACTTGACATGATATATAAAGTTAATTTCATCTTTTATATTAAATGGTTCTGACTTTTTGAGTTGAATTAAATTATGAGCGCCTGACCAGCTTTCATTGACAAGAGTTCTCAAGAAAGTATCTGACCCTTTATAGTGTTTATCTTCGTGAAATTCGCCTATTTAAGGCAATTTAAACATATTTAAGTGTAAATAAATTACTGGTTCAATAATAAAGACAAAAAAACACATAAATATGAATTTAACTATTTAACACAACCTCATCAGGCTTGGCATGGCTTAAAAATTCTTGGTTGGACATGGTCAATCCATAAGCCCCTGCCAAACCAAATACGGCAATATCACCAATGTCTGCGGCTTCAATAAAAATATCATTGGCAAGCTTATCTGCCCCCGTACAAAGTGGCCCTCCGAAATACACCTTTTCACCACGCACCTTCTCTTGGTAAGTATGCAGCCTTGTTTTATCCATCCAAACAATCGACATCGGATGATTGATACCCAACGCCGCTGGGCGACGAAAATGATTGATGCCACCAGCACAAATCACCTGTTTTTTACCGCGTGATTCTTTGATGTCTAAAATTTCAGTACAGAAAAAACCAGAGTCTGCTGCCAAATAACGCCCCAACTCCAACACAAAGTGCCTACCCTCAAAGCCATATTCAGCAATCATCGCCTGTAAACCATCTGCCCATGCTTGCGGATTAAAATCATGCCCTTCTTCCAAATAATCTACGCCAAAACCACCACCAAAATCAATGATGTCACATCTTACATTGGCATAATTAGATTCGATCTTCTGGGTTAGCTTGAAGACCAATTCACAGTTTTTCAGCAAATCATCAACATTCAATACACCCGATGCTGCATACACATGCAGACCTCGAAAATTCAAATATTCCAACGCAAGGATTTGCGGTAACACCTCATCTAACTTCTCTTCATCGACACCAAACTTCTTAGATCCACCTGAGAATGTTGTTTGTGCGTCATGAATATCAAAATCAGCATTGATGCGTAACAAAACATCTTGCGGCTTATCCAATTCAACGCATAACTGATGCAAGCGATATGCCTCAGTGAGTGATTCAATGTGGACTGTACGAATGCCTTGCTCAACACACCAACGCAATTCTTCAGGTGACTTTCCAGGCCCAGTATAAATCAATCTATCTGGTGAAAACCCCGCTTCAACAGCCTTCTTTGCCTCTCCCAAGCTGGCAATTTCAATGCCTTCCACACCTGAATCTTTTGCAGTTTGCAAAAATGCAACATGCGGATTGGCTTTCATAGCATAAAATATTTCAACACCTGTGGGCATCATAACAGATAAACTTGCAACCTTTTCAGCCATGGGTTTAGTATTATAAATATAACAATTTAATGTATTGCCTGTTGCCGCCAACTCGCGGATTTTACCTTCAATTTGTTCAGGAACTTGCATGATTTATACCCTGACCTTTTTCAAACGTGCTGCCAATTCAGCCGCTTTTTCTACACCATCCACCAACGCCAAGCGCACAAAACCTGACCCCGCATTTCCACCATGAGAATCTTCAGCACCCAAATAAGAACCTGGCAATAATGTCACTGCTTGCTGCTCATATGCAGCTATGGCAAAAGCCTCATCATTTTTAACAGGTAACCAAACAAAAAATGAGCCCGCAGGCATATCACCTTGCCCCCAAACATCAAAGAATGCTTTCAAGCTATCACGGTAGACTTGCAAATGCTGCGCAACATGCACTTCATCTGACCAAGCCGCGGCTGCAACATGTTGCAATGGTAAGGGTGTTGCTGCGCCTGTATAACTACGTAACTTGGCAAAGCGAGCAATCAAATCAGCATCACCAGCAATCAAGCCAGAACGCAACCCCGGCAATGCCGAGCGTTTGGATAATGAGTTCATCACCAGACAACGCGCATAATCAACACGCCTCAAATCTTGCGCTACTTCAAGCAGCCCAAGTGGTTTATCTTGCCAATAAATTTCTGAATAACATTCATCCGCAACAATATAAAAATCATGCTTATCTGCCAATTCGAGCAAACGCGCATAATAATCACGGTTGGCCATCCAACCTGTCGGGTTGGATGGTGAACAAACATACACAAAAGCAGTATTTTTCCATGTCTCTGCGCTTATTTCATCCAATACAGGCGCAAAATCATTCTCTGCCAAACATGGCATTAAATATGGCTCTGCACCAGCAGTCACCGCTGCGCCATAATAAATCTGATACATCGGGTTGGGCATCATGACATAAGGTTTTTTCTCTGCATCAGGGTTAACCAGTGCATGTGCAATGGCAAACAAAGCTTCACGTGTGCCATTGGCAGTCAAAACCTGTGTGGCAGGATTCATATCTCTTAAGCCATAACGTTGTTTCAACCAATCAGCAATCGCTTGTGGTAATGGCGCATTGCCACGTGTTGCAGG
>JAUZQR010000423.1 GCA_030950865.1 Mariprofundaceae bacterium
TTTCTAAACATGATTGGTGAGGGCATGAGTTGTGCTTTACATTCAGGGGCGATTGCAGGGGAGTCCATTGTAGATGCTATGCTCCGCAATAGACCTGTACAAGCCATTTATCGTAAGAATATTGCTTCGGAAGTGCGCCGCACTACTGATCAATGGAACCCTTTAAAAATTGCCTTTGCCAAACCGCATGAAGCAGATTTCCCCAAAGCATTGATGGCAATGCCGATGAGGGAGCGATTGATTGTGTTGCGCGACATTTGGCGTTTTGTAAAACTTTATAAAGAGTTTAAGTGGGGTCGGCAGATTGCAGGCGTTAGCATGCAACGTTTATTGCGTAGTGATTATTCGCAGAAGAACTGGTTGTAGGGGGTAAGCGCTGAGCCTGCCTATACGACAGCTTTTATTTCCTGCATCATGTTTGTTTTGCCAAACGATGTTGGAGAGCCCTGATACAAACTGTTGTGTAGCATGTCTGGATAAAATTCGACCATTATCATCGGATATATGCGCTACCTGTGGTGTGCCCATGACGAAGGAACTTGTGCCTGGGCCTTGCGGTAAATGTTTGCAAGATAAGCCTGCCCAGTGTGCCACATCGAGTTTGTATGCTTACCAAGGCGTGGTTCGAGATGCTGTTTTAGCATGGAAATTGCAAGGTCATGACGCTGCGATGTTATGGCTGCTGGATGTTGCATCAAAGCGTTTACAGGAGCTGGTTTCTCCAGATGATTTGTTGCTTCCTGTACCCATGCCCTTATCGCGGATGCGAAAACAAGGGCAGCACCATGCAGCAGACTTGTGCAAACATATGGCAGAGCATGTGGGTTGTGCTTGGGATTGGAAAGTATTACGGCGTATTGGTAATCAACAACGCCAATCGGCGTTATCGGGTGCGCAACGGCGCAAGAATTTGCGTAAGGCATTTGCCGTAGATGCAGACTACTGGCATCAACGCGATACTGTGGCTGGGCGTGTGTGGGTGATTGATGATATTATTACCACGGGAATGACGGTACATTTCGCAGCCAAAGCACTGCGCAGCATCAGCAATGAAATACATGTACTGTCGCTAACAAGGACAGTCAAAGGTGGTTAACATGGCAAAGATTGAAGTTTATTCGGGCGATTATTGCCCATATTGCATGCGTGCAAAGGCTCTATTAAAGCAGCGAGAACTGGAATTTGTAGAGTATAATGTACAAAGTGAGCCAAAACGACGGGTTGAAATGGTAGATAGGGCACCAGGCGTGCGTACGATTCCGCAAATTTTTATTAATAATCGTCATGTGGGTGGTTGTGACGACTTGTATGCCTTGGATAAAAAAGGCGAATTAAATACTTGGCTGGAAGCATAAGGAGTACCCATGCCTGATCCGAATCATCTTTTAGCGAATAATTTAGCGTGGGCGCAAGAACATTTACACAAAGACCCTGACTTTTTCAATCATTTGGCAGGGTTGAAAAATCCCAAATATATGTGGATTGGCTGCTCTGACTCACGCATGCCAGCCAATGAGATGATTGGCGTGGAGCCTGGGCAGGTGTTTGTGCATCGCAATGTTGCCAATCAAGTTCAGCATACAGATTTAAATTGCTTATCCGCAGTGCAATATGCTGTCGATGTTTTAGGCGTGGAGCATATTGTTGTTACAGGGCATTACGATTGTGGCGGTGTGCGTGCAGCCATGGAATCACAACATTTTGGTATAGTCGATAACTGGATTCGCGGTATTCGAGATACGTATATTGATTATGCGGATGACATGGCTGCTTGTGGTGATAAAGATGAACGATTGGATATGTTGTGTGAGTTAAATGTGAAACGTCAGGTGGATAAGC
This sequence comes from Mariprofundaceae bacterium, assembly GCA_030950865.1. Classification (GTDB taxonomy): domain Bacteria; phylum Pseudomonadota; class Zetaproteobacteria; order Mariprofundales; family Mariprofundaceae. The sequence continues at coordinate 1,840 of JAUZQR010000423.1, forward strand.
TAAGCCATACACGAATCGTTCAAAATGCTTGGGCTGCGGGCAAAGAATTGTCATTACACGGCTGGGTTTATAGTTTGCGTGATGGTCTTTTACACGACCTTGGGGTAAGTAAAAGTTGTGCAGATGATGTGGAGGCTATTTACCGTGTCGCCAGTGTAGCGGATTCTCCAAAAGAAGATTAGTTTATTATGGGTTGTAGACCTTGGTAATACGCGTCCAAGCCAGATAATCTAGCTGTTCGCCTCTGCTACGAGGGTCAATGTCTATGGCTGTAAAATCATCGG
>JAUZQR010000424.1 GCA_030950865.1 Mariprofundaceae bacterium
GTTGCCGAATGATTCAATTCATTTGCCAACACAGAAGCGCCACCCATAACAAGCATGGCTAACATATAACCAACACATATCGTCCAATGTTTCATATCAACAGTGTAGTCTATTTTTAGAATGATAACTTACCTGTTTTTACACCAAGCACGTAATTTATGCACTTATACGATATTTAACATACCCGCATACTTCTCAGAAAACACGACAGTAAAACGTATATATTCATCTTCCACATGTTGATCTACAACACGTCCATACTCATGACACCATGAAATCATTCTACCGTCAGATACATGCAATTTCACCGAACACATCACACTATCGGTTTCTTGCCAACGTCGAATAAGTAAAAGCAATTCTTCCATGCCCTGACCCGTCAAGGCTGATACAGCTACACGGCTACCATCGACATGATCTAACAAACGCGATTTTACTTCAGGGGCTTGGTCAACTTTATTTAATACTTCCACAATAGGCGGAGCATGATCGCCATCCAAACCAAGCTCTTCCAACGTTTCTAGCACAACCTTCTTATGCATGGGTGATTCAGCATCAGAAGCATCGCGCACATGCAAAATTAAATCAGCTTCAATCACTTCTTCCAAGGTCGCTCGAAAAGCATTGACCAACTCATGCGGTAAATCCTGAACAAAACCCACGGTGTCCGAGAGCATCAAGGCTTCGCCACCTGGCAACTCCAGTTTCCGTAATGTTGGATCAAGCGTGGCAAACAATTGATCTGCAGCATAGACATCGCCTTCCGTCAGCCTGTTAAAGAGTGTCGATTTACCTGCATTGGTATAACCCACCAAAGCAACGGTTGGAACCTCATGACGTTTACGACCAATACGCTGGGTTTGACGCATACGTTGCACTTGTGCCAATTCACCTTCAAGACGTTTGATGCTATCGCGAATCATGCGTCTATCCAATTCAATCTGACGCTCACCAGGGCCGCCTAAGAAACCATGTCCACCACGTTGTCGCTCCAGATGCGTCCACGAACGCACCAAACGCCCCAATTGATAATTTAAGCTCGCCAAATCAACTTGCAACACCCCTTCACGTGTGCGTGCTCGCGAACCAAAAATTTCAAGAATCAAACCTGTACGATCCACCACCTTCACATCCCAAGTGGTTTCCAAATTCTGCTGTTGCACAGGTGTTAAAGCATGATCCACAAACACCACATCCGCCTCAAACTCTTCTACCAAATCAGTAATCGTTTCCGCTTGCCCAGAACCAAGCAACGTTGAAGGCACAGCCTTGCGAATTGCTATTTCTTCTGAACCCACCAGTTCACAATCACAGGATAATACCAGTTGCTCAAATTCATGCAGACGCGAGGCACTGGCATGCTCACCCCAACGTTTATCCGATAAACGTGGATGCACAGCTATTGCCCGACTTGGTCCTTCATCTGTTTCCATCATTTCCATGCTTTGAGTTG
>JAUZQR010000425.1 GCA_030950865.1 Mariprofundaceae bacterium
GTCGTTACCTCACTGGTAGAGCATTATGGTTGGGAAGAGTTGGGAGAGCGCATTACAATTCGCTGTTTTAATGATAACCCATCTGTAAAATCGAGTCTGAAATTTCTACGAAAAACCCCTTGGGCAAGAGATAAAGTTGAAGCACTTTTTATTAACATGCAAAACAGCGTTTGGAAAAAATAATGCGCAGTGCCATGGCGAAACATATTCTTGTCAAAAGTAAGCCTGAAGCTGAAAAGTTGAAGGCTCGCCTTGATAAGGGTGAAGACTTTGCCAAATTAGCTAGAAAATACTCCACATGCCCATCTAAGAAACGTGATGGTGATTTGGGAGAAATTTATCCAGGGCAATTGGTCAAGCCGATTGAAAATGTTATTTTCAAGAAACCACTCTCAAAGGTTCATGGACCCATCAAAAGTCATTTTGGTTACCATCTAGTTGTCGTATACTTTCGAACCTAAGCAACAACTCGCACTTTATGTAACAAATTCGCAACTTGTATATATTATGAGCAGCATTATGCTGCGGAAAATTCAAACCTTACCTATTTAGTATATAGCGGTGGGTTAATCTTCTTTTTTACACGGAAAAACACCTTGATTTCTACATCTGCCATCACAATGCAATTCGGGGATAAACCCCTATTCGAAAACGTCACAGTAAAATTTGGCGATAACAATCGTTATGGACTAATTGGTGCCAACGGCTGTGGCAAATCAACATTTATGAAAATTCTAGGTGGTGATTTGGTGCCAACGGCTGGCACAGTACAAATTGGTGAGCATCAACGTATTGGTAAATTACGCCAAGACCACTTTGCTTTTGAAGATGTTACTGTACTTGATAGCGTAATGATGGGTCATGAGAAATTGTGGAAAATCAAAGAAGAGCGTGATCGCATCTATAGCATGGAAGAAATGTCTGAAGAAGACGGCATGCGCGCTGGTGATTTAGAAAGCCAATTTGCCGATTTGGATGGTTATAGTGCCGATGCCAATGCAGGCGATTTATTGATTAGTATGGGCATTCCTGTGGAAGTCCACTACGATTTAATGAAGTCCATTGCACCAGGCTGGAAGCTGCGTGTCTTGCTTGCCCAAGCCTTGTTTGGAGACCCTGAAATCATCTTGCTTGATGAGCCAACCAATAACTTAGACATCAATGCGATTCGCTGGCTGGAAACAGTGATTATGTCGCGCAATGCGACCATGATTATTATTTCCCATGATAGGCACTTTTTAAACAGTGTATGCACGCATATGGCAGATGTGGATTATGGCGAAATTCGTTTATATCCCGGTAATTATGATGACTATATGGAAGCTTCTGCTTTGGTTCAACAACAATTATTAACCGCAAATGCCAAAAAATCTGAAGAAATTCAAGAGCTTCAAGCTTTTGTGCGTCGTTTCTCAGCCAATGCATCCAAAGCAACGCAAGCACAATCACGCGCTAAAAAATTGGACAAAATCAAATTGGATGAAGTCAAAGTCTCCAGCCGTGTGACACCATTTATGCGCTTTACTCAGGATAAGAAGTTGTTCAAAATCGCTTTAGAGCTTCAGTCCGTAAGTAAAGGCTTTGATGAACAACCTCTTTTTAAGAACTTTGATCTGATGATTCCTGTGGGTGAACGTGTTGCGATTATTGGTCCTAACGGCATTGGCAAAACCACACTTTTACGTTGTTTGGCTGGTGATTTGGATACCGATGATGGCATTATTAAATGGTCTGAAAATGCCAAGATTGGTTATTATGCGCAAGACCATTCAGCCGACTTTAAAGATAATGAAAAAGTTTTTGACTGGATGGCACAGTGGAAAAAAGAAGAACATGGCGAGCAAGAAATTCGCGGTAACTTAGGGCGCATGTTATTTGATAAACATGATATTAAAAAAACGGTTCAGCAGCTTTCTGGTGGTGAGCAAGGGCGCATGTTGTTTGGTAAGTTTATGTTCCTAAATCCCAACGTATTACTACTTGATGAGCCAACCAACCATATGGACATGGAATTCATTGAATCCTTGAATACAGCCTTGGAACAATATGAAGGAACATTGATTTTTGTCAGTCATGATCGTGAGTTCGTATCATCGTTGGCAACACGTATTATTGAGCTTACACCTGAAGGTATTGTTGATTATCATGGCACTTATGAAGAATACTTGAAAAAACAAGGCGTTGTTTAAATATCCTACATTTAAGCACTATATGACTGCTTTAGCTCGATTTAAGACTTCATTTATGACATTAAATACAATAGGGTGTTTTATTATAAATCATCACTAAGGTAAGCATATGAACACGCAAAACGAATATAAGCCATCCCGCGAAACATTACGTGCTCACCGCCAAATATTTTGGGATGCATGGCAAAAGGCACAAGCCAATTTACCCTTGGATGCCCTACAAGTGCGCATTGCTAGGGTGATTAAAATGCATCCCGAGTACCACAGCTTCTTTGATGACATGGAAGATTTTCTTGATCGTGATTTCGAAATGAATGATGGTATGAACCCCTATTTGCACTTATCATTGCATTTAGCACTTGAAGAACAGGCTGCAACAAAACAGCCGCCAGAAATGGCACGCGCCCTTGAATACATGGTCGCTGTTAAAAAGATTGATCGCCATGATGCCCTACACAAAATTCTCGAAATTCTTGCTGAAACAGTGCATCAATCACAACGTGCTGGGCAAGAGCCTGATGTGTTAGTCTATGCCACACGCCTTAAGGAGCTTGTTCAATCATGATACGCAATATTATTGTCACCCTGCTATTTTTCTTTGGCCCAGCCTTATTGATGTTTGTATTGCGTAATATTTTTATATTTTGGAAACTACGCCGAATCATGGAAAAACGTCAACCAGATATCATCGATATCACACCAAAAAATCCATCCGCTCCCTCACATTTCTTCCTTGCCAGTGTGATTGCTGTGGGTCTTATTTCTGCGTATTTGGCTTATTCGCAAATCACAATGGATAGTGCCGTCCCACAAACGCAATATATCCCAGCACATATCAATGCTCAGGGTGAATTGGTTCCAGAACAACGCATGGCACGCCCTGCTCCATAAGGTTTACACTAATCAATCTTGATAGCCTGCGTCTTCTCCATAGCCCCCTCTTCTGGCGCAGATTTCGGACGAACATTGGTGCCACAAAATGGGCATTCATAAATATCTGCCTTTTGTGATTGAAATTTTTCTTTGCAACGCGGGCATGTCATCTTAACCTGTTTCATTGTCCCTCCCGAATATAATGGTCTAACCATTCAGCACTTCATAAAACATCATGTTGACGTTGAATTTAGCGAAAAATAACAAATCCAATAACTGCAATTGAAGGTGATATGAGCGATAAAATCAAGCCAAAAATAATTTCGGATAGTGATACACTGCATCAACTCGCGCAAAGCAGCATACTTATCACCCATAATCCGCAACTGGCAAACGATTGGAAACGGCGCTATAGCAGCAAACAAAGCATGCCAGCCTGTGAAACACCTCGGATTTATACTTGGTCTGCATGGTTATCTGAATTATTTCAGCAAACATCGGATAAAGTTTGTCTAAAAGACATGCAAGAACAGTTACTTTGGCAACACATCATCAAAAATGATGTTCCTCATATCGCAGAAAGCAGCATTCGTGGTCTCGCCAAACAAGCGATGCAAGCTTATGCATTGTTGCAATCTTACCAAGTACCCTTGCAAACCCTAAGCCAAGCAGGCGGTGATGAAGCGGAAGCCTTAGCACGTTGGATTGAGCATATACATCATCAACTTACCCAAGCTTGCTACCAATCATATACCCTCAAAGCAGATATAGCCGCACTACTTCTAAACGATGATATACACTTAACATTGCCAACATCCATCATACTTGATGGTTTTGAACACTATACCCCTATACAAGCGCAACACCTTCAAATGTATGCAAAAGCTGGCATTTCAATCTATCAAGTGCAACGCACTCGCACAGCACATGCTATGACACTCACACCGTGCCAAGATGAGCATGCTGAATACCAACATATTGCATTACAAACCCAAGCCATTCTTAAGCAACAATCACAAGCTCGCATTGCCCTTATAAACACACAAACAAACCAAGAAACAGCGTTCTCTACGCTACAACGGTATATGCAAAAAAATCTTAACCCAGAATCATGTTTGCATCCTGATATACAAGTCAAAACCATCACCATGCAAGGAGAGGTGTTGGCAGATACGGCAATGGTTCAACAAGCATTACACCTACTTAGCCAATGTATGCGTCGCGACATGCCTTTTGAAGATTTCTCACCCTTACTGTTTTGCCCTTGGTTACGCGGCTTTGAACAAGAACGTATGGCACGAGCCACGCTGGATGCCCGCTTTCGCCAACAGAATCGTCATCACATCCAGCTTAAAAGCCTGCTAAAATCATCAGAAACTCAAAAAACACCAGTATTTAAGCATGTCATTGAGGTTATAAGCACATGGCAACAAAGTGCGCCTAAAAAGCAATCTGCCGCACACTGGATTAAAGCCTGCCAACACCTCTTGCAACAGTGTGGGTTCATTCAAGCAGGTCAAGAGCATGAAGCAGTTCGTAGTCGCTACGAAATACAACTCATGAATGCACTGCATGATAGCCTTACCAACTTAATTGCCCTTGATGCAATTCAAAAAGAATACTCATGGCGTGAGTTCCTTACTTGGCTGCGTTCAAGTTGTGCGCAAATACAGGTGCCACAAGAGGTTTCCTTTAACAATATCAGCGTGTTAAACATGCAGCAAGCCATTGGCATGCAGTTTGATTATGTATTTATTTTAGGCATGGATAACGCCAGTTTCCCACCTGCCGCTCGCCCACAAGGCTTTATCCCCATACGTATTCAACAAGACTATCACATGCCAATGTCGCATGGTGCTTTGGTGTTTGAATCATCACACTGGTTGTGGCAACAAATGCAATATACAGCACCCCATATCATGGTAAGTTATGCTCTTGTACGTGATGAGCAAGCTATGCAGGCATGCAGTTTTGTCACCGAACTCCCCGAGGCTAACGCTTTAGTCGAACATGAAACCATCGAATCTTGGGCAAGTGAAGATTTTGATGACACACAAACCATACCCGTTAGCAGTGGCACACATATTCGCGGCGGCACTGCCATCATCAAACATCAATCAGCCTGCCCGTTCCGTGCTTTTGCCGTGCATCGTTTACGCATTGAAGCACTAGGAGAAACCACCCCAGGCATTGAGGCCTCCAGTAAAGGCTCATTGATTCATTTGGCACTGGAATATATCTGGCAGCAGTTACTCTCCCAGCAAAAGTTGCTTGATATGAATACCGAACAACAACAAAAACTTATCTATGACAGTATTGAACATGCTTGGGAAAATAATAAAAAGCCCATTAATTTCAATGATCAAGCCATCGAGAGAAAACGTATGTTTGTTTTATTACAGCAATGGTTAGCATTGGAATGCACGCGCCCAGCTTTCCAAATAGAGGCTTTGGAAAAAACCTATCAGCTATCATTACCATCAGGTAGTGAACCAGCCCTACCCATTACCATCAAGGCAGATCGTATGGATAAAGACGTGCATGGTCATCGCATGCTCATTGATTATAAAACAGGGCAAAAACAATCTTCTGGCAAATGGCTTGGCGAACGTATCGCTGAACCACAACTACCGATGTATGCCCTTGCTGCCCAGCTAACAGCAGAGGATGCAGTCAGCTTTGCCAGTGTTCGCAGTGGTGATGATATGGGTTTTGAAGGTTTAAGCGGTCATGATATGGGTATCAAAGGGCTAACCCTTTGCGATGGAAAACGCAGTCACCCCGATGATTGGCAAGCTGTTTTAGAGACATGGCGAGAGCAAATAGATGCACTTGCACACGAATTTATGCAAGGTCGAAGTGATGTCAGTCCGCGCGATAAATCAGCATGTGATTACTGCAAGCTCGAAGCTATCTGTCGTATTGATGAATTAAAAAGTGAGGTAAAAGCATGAGCCACGCCGTCCGCCAACAGGCTACTTCACCCACCGAATCTTTTCTTGTGCAAGCACCCGCTGGTTCAGGAAAAACGGAGCTGCTCACCCAACGTATTTTAGCCCTCTTGGCAGTTGTTCAAGAACCCGAAGAAATCATGGCGCTCACCTTTACCCGCAAAGCAGCCGCAGAAATGCGCGCACGCGTGCTTGAATCACTACATATGTCCAAACCCGATGATAAGAAGAGTCACCGCATGGCGACTTGGCTTTTGGCTGAAAAGGTTATAAAACGCTCTAATGAGCGGGATTGGCAATTATTGCAAAACCCCAATCGCCTGCGCATGATGACTTTGGACAGTCTAACCAGCATGTTGGCACGCCAGCTACCATTGCTCTCTGGCTTGGGTGATATGCCCAGACCAAGCGAGCATGCGCAAGCGATGTATCAACAAGCTGCTGAAAATACACTCAGCCATGCTTCGCGCCCATATCACAAGGCAGTAGAAACCTTATTATTACACCAAGACCACAACACAGTGGCTGTAATTTCCTTGATTGCCAACATGTTACAAAACCGCGAACAATGGCTAAAATACATAGCAGAATACGGTCGCAACACACAAAAGCTGCGCGATTTACTGGAGCATAATCTAACCTATTACCTCGAACATCAATTGCAATGCTGCGATAATGCCATGCCTATTGCCTACAAAGCCGCTTTACCAGCCTTGATGTCATTTGCTACGCAACATGGTGGTTTGGCAGATTTAGAGCATGTATCAACGTGGCCAAAGCCTGATATAAAACACCTCGAAATATGGCAATCTATCGCTAACTTTCTTCTTACGAGTGCAGGTTCATTTCGCAAAAGTATCAGCAAAACGCAAGGTTTCCCTGCCGATGCTAAAGTTGAAAAAAAGTCCATTTTAGAAATATTCTCACATTTATCAGATATTTCTGAACTTTCACAACAGTGGGATGATATTCGCAAGATGCCCAACACGGCATCGTTTGCCGATGAGCAATGGCAAGTATTGGAAGCACTTTTTACATTATTGCCACTTGCATCAAGCGAATTGAAAAATATATTCGCGCAACAAGGAACTGCTGATTTCACTGAAATATCACTGCGAGCACTGGATGCTTTATCAGATGAGCAAGGTCGCCCTTCAGATGTGCTGTTAAAACTTGATTATCGTATCCAACACATTTTGATTGATGAGTTCCAAGACACTTCCGAGCTACAAATAGAATTACTGCGTTGCCTAACTTCTGGCTGGCAAGAAGGTGATGGGCGAAGCCTGTTTATGGTAGGCGACCCCATGCAATCTATTTATCGCTTCCGTAAAGCCGAAGTGAGTTTGTTTCTTGAAGCTGCCAATAACAACATTGAAAATCTACCTCACATTACGTCTTGTTCATTGGTGAGAAACTTTCGCTCCAGTCCAAGTATTGTGCATTGGGTCAATCAAGCATTTGCAGCTATTTTCCCCGAACATGCGGATCCAATCAGTGGTGCGGTATCTCATGCTCAAGCAGAGGCTGCCCGCAATCATGCCGGTGATGTGCATCTACATCTGCAACATGGTGAAGATAATCAAGGCGAAGCCGATGCTATTGTTGAAGTGATTCAACAAGCCCGTCAAAACAAACAACGTGTCGGTATCTTGGCGCGCACCCGCAAACATTTACACACCATCATACCCACACTCGAACAAGCAGGCATCGCCTTTCGTGCCATTAAGATATTGCCATTAGAAAAGCGCCCTGAAATTCGCACCTTGCGCGCCCTAACCCGCGCCCTCTTACACCCTGCTGATAAGGCTTCTTGGGCAACATTATTGCGTGCCCCATGTTGCGGGCTAAACAATGTTGAATTGTTCGAGGTATTGGGCACACATACGGACTCGCTATGTATATGGGATGAACTGCACGATGAAAGTTTGTTATCCGCACTCTCGCCCAATACACGTACACGTATTGAGCATCTTACACAGGCACTTGCACCTTGTATGGCAATCGCAGGGCGTATTTCTGTAAGGGCATGTATAGAAAGTGCTTGGTTGCGCTTGGGTATGCCTCAACTTCTACAAGGCAGTGCACATACCAATGTAGAAACCGTTTTGCAGCTTTTAGAAAGCCTAGAGTCTGAATATGTCGCTGGTTATATTCATTTCAAACATTTCGATGAACGTCTTGAATTTTTATATGCCGCACCCAACAACGAACCAGATGCTGACATGGTTGAATTGATGACTATTCATGGTGCAAAAGGTCTGCAATGGGATGTGGTTATATTACCAGGTTTGGGGAAAGGGAGCGGTAAAGGTGATGCCCCTTTTATTGCTTTTACAGAAGCGCCGATACAAGGCGAAGGACTTTTCTTGCTCTCGCCCAAAGCCCAAACACGTAGCAAAGATGGTTTATTCTCATTTATTCAAAACATTGAGAAAAACAAAGACTTACACGAGCAAAAACGTCAGCTTTATGTTGCTTGTACCCGTGCAGAAAGCCAGTTGCACATGTTTGCTCATGTCTCCGAAA
>JAUZQR010000426.1 GCA_030950865.1 Mariprofundaceae bacterium
TGAACCTGCATCGACCAAACGAATGGCAAGAGAGCCTTGGAAACGTTTTTTAACCGTGACCTTTAGTTGGTTTCCCAATACTTCAAAATCTTGATTGCGAGCAAGTGGTTCGGTAATGGTGCCTACTTTCATGATTTGATGTAAAATTCTTAACATATCAGAGCCTCACAGGTCATTGCCTGCATACGAGCAGTTGAATGATTTATTCACCAAGGGGAAATCTGGTACAGGCACGGTGCGTACAGCCAGCTCCAAGCCTAGCCAGTTAACGGCAGACGGATCACGGACAAAATAGCGATCAATCAGTCCATCTTTATTAAAGCGTACCCATGCAGCAATTTCACCACGCCAGCCTTCAATAGCAGTAAAACCTGATATTCCTGCTTGTGGTGCTTCCCATTGGGTTTGAATTTCACCTTCTGGAAGCTCCTCCAAGAGCTGGGTAATCATGCGTGAGGAGTTAGCAATTTCTTCAAATCTAACCCAAACGCGAGTGGAAACACCCCCAAGCTTACCTTGTGGAGTAGGGATATCGAGATCATTATAAGGTGCATAAGCTTCTTCAATACGTTCATCAGGATAATGCCCTGATGCTCGCCCGACATAACCCAATAAACCAATATCTTTTGCATCATTGACACTAACAATGCCCGCGCCAATCACGCGCTGTTGAATGGATGGTGTATCAGCATATATATCACGCAAACGTTCAACCTCTGCCGCAATATTGCGAGTTTGCTGTATGAGTTGTCGGCACGTTTTAGCACTCAAATCATAAGCCACACCACCGATAGTCAACGTATCCATCAATAAACGATGCTCAAAGACTTTGGCATGCAAACGTGCCATATCTTCACGCAAGCGTGAGCATTGCACATGCATAAATGCAAAAGCCGCATCATTACAAATTGCACCAATATCACCAATATGATTGGCAATGCGTTCTCGTTCGCACAAGATGCCACGAATATAACTAGCTCGTTTGGGAATGCTGATGTTAGCGGCATATTCACAGGCTTGAGCAAAAGCCCAGCTATGCCCGACAGTAGAATCACCAGAAATTCGAGATGCCAGTTTTAGCCCATCATCAACATTGCGACCTTGCATGGCTTTTTCGATGCCTTTATGCACATAGCCCAAGCGTTCTTCCATGTTTAGAATCTTTTCACCCACAGCCAAGAAGCGGAAATGTCCTGGTTCAATGATTCCCGCATGCACAGGGCCGACAGGGATTTCATACACGCATTCACTATCACAAGGCACATAATCATAATCAATATCTACGCGATTGGAATCAGACATTAAGGGTGTTTTACCATCAAAATCATGTATCAAGGGCGTTGCATTTTCAGGCCAATGTTCGTGTTTGATCCATAATCTAGCATCGGAAATATTTTGTATTTGGATGCCAAACATATCTTGTATGTGGCGCTCCATACGACAAGCAGAGATGTAATGTGAGCTAATGCTAGGGATTTCTAAATTTTCTAAGCTAACAGTTGTCCGCAATACGACATGGCGGTGTTCTGGATGGGCAAAAGCCATATAGCTGTATAACTGTGTTTGATCATCATGATGACCTGCTTGTGCTGCCCACACAGCAACCAAACGCATATCCAAACGTTTGGCCTCTTCAGCAGCATGCGCCCAGTCCAAACGTCTGATTTCCAAGCATGGCATATGGGCTGGGTGATGATCTTCAAGGTATTGCGAATGAATGCCATGATCGCCCAAGCGTTCAGCAAACCATGTATTGTTTACGACATTAGTCATACAGTTCCCGCTGTAATTAAGGCTGCAGCTTGATGATACCAATGAGCCAAAAATGTTGGTATAGCTAGTCCTAAAAGTAATGCTAAACCAAAATGAACATACACGGGTGTCATATTTACATGCACTGCTTTGGCGTGTTCCGGCGCTTCACCGTAAACCATCGGTTGTACAAAACGGAATAAGCCTCCCATAGCAATCAACAAGCCCAATAATAAGGGGATGCAAAGCCAAGGGTAAGATTCTAGCGTGGCAGTAAAGAGCAAGAATTCACTCATAAAGACAGCAAAGGGTGGAAATCCTGCAATCGCAGCCGTACCAATCAACAAGCCCCAACCAATACCAGGATGGTGATAAATCAAACCGCGAATTTCAGCCATTTTTTGCGTACCCATGATTTGTGCAGCATGCCCAACCGTAAAAAATATACCTGATTTTACCAAGGAGTGCACCGTCATATGCAACAATGCTGCGAATGCTGCTAAGGGTGTGCCGATACCAAACGCAAAGGTCATCAATGCCATATGTTCAATGGATGAGAAAGAAAACATGCGTTTAATGTCGCGTTGTTTGTGCAATGACATGGCTGCAACCAGCAAGGAAATCATGCCAAAGCCCATCATGATATGACCTGCCATATCGCTATTCGTGGAACCATCTACGAGCATTTTGAAACGTACCAAGGCATACAAAGCAAGGTTGAGCAATAATCCTGATAACACAGCCGATACAGGGGTAGGGCCTTCACCATGAGCATCGGGCAACCAAGCATGCATGGGAACCAAGCCAACCTTGGTGCCATAACCAACCATTAAGAAACAAAAAGCAATGCCCATAACAGTGGGGTCAAGGTCGCCAGCATGGGCATAAAGCAATGACCAAGTTAGTGCTTCATTGCCATGCCCAAACACTGTTGATGATGTAAAAAAGACCAAAATCGTGCCGAATAATGCTAAGGCAATGCCCATGCCGCATAAGATGAAATATTTCCAAGCCGCAGCAATGGAGGCTGGGGTACGATACAGAGACACCAAAAGTACCGTTGCCAAGGTCGCAAGCTCCAAAGATACCCAAAGCACACCGATATTGTTGCTTGTAAAACCCAATAACATACCAAACTGAAAGAGTTGATACATGCTGTGATATAAACGCATACGGCGTTCATTCACACGTCCAATGCCCAATTCATGTTGCATATAGGGCTTGGAAAAGATGGTTGTGGTCATGCCAACAAAAGCGGTGAGAGAGACCAAAAACACATTATAGGAATCTAGATAAAACCAATTTTGCATGGCATGAACTGAATCTTTTCCTAGTACTTCAAAAGCCAGAAATAGGCTAAATATAAAGGTCAACGATGATGTCAGTATATTAAGCTTGGCTGCAAGTTTTGGATTACGGATGATGCCCAAGAGTAAGCCGCCCAACAATGGGGTTAAGAGTGTGGCAAGAAAGAAGTTCATTCGTCTTCATCCTTATGGATTAACGAGGCATTGAGGGTATCAATTTCCATGGAATCAAAGGTGTTGCGAATTTGAAAGAAAAACAGCCCAAAAATAAGTGCGGCAATCAATACATCAAAGGCAATACCAATTTCTACCACCAAAGGCATACCATTGGTCGCACCAATGGCGGCAAAGAACAGTGAGTTTTCCACGGCTAAGAAGCCAATAACTTGGGTGATGGCTTTTTTGCGGGTAATCATCATCAACATGCTTAAAAGCACGCAAGCTGTGGCGATTGCCATGGAGTTTCGTGTCATTAAATCAGAGGTGACTTCAATAGGCTGAATAATATGGAAAGCAAAGAGGGTGACAGTGATGGCAATAATGACTGTAAGCCCACTATTCATCAGAGGTTCGACTTCACGATGCACATGCAGCTTGCGAATCACACGCCATAGCATCCAAGGTAACAGCAAGCCTTTAAGTAAAAAAGTCATAATTGCGGATATATATAATTCATGTTCACCTGAACTGTAGGCAACCACGGCAGCCGTAGCGGCGAGTAACAAACCTTGCGCAGCAAACCAATGCAACACGGAGAGCATACGGTGTTGTGCCAATAGGGCAAAGGAAATAAGTAGCGTCAAAGCAGCCATGCCATCAATGATTTGTTGAGCAAACGAGGCACTCATACACCCACCTCTAGCATATAATGAATCATCAAGCCCAAGAATGATAAAACAAAGGCTGTGCCTAAATATTGTGGCACTTCAAATAAGCGTAGTTTGGCAAGGGATGTCTCAAAAACAGCCAAGATAATCAGTAAACCCATCAGCTTGAATAACCATATTACCAAAGCCAAGGCAACGCCAATCAATGAGGCTTCACTACTAATGCCCCAAGGCATAAATAAATCAATAATCAGTGTGGCAAAGAGTAATAATTTCACCATGGAAGCCCATTCCATCAAGGCTAGATGTCGCCCTGAATACTCCAACAACATAGCTTCATGAATCATGGTGAGTTCCAAATGTGTGGTTGGGTTATCAATAGGAATACGACCTGTTTCTGCGATAGTAATCATTAACATGGCAGCCAAAGCAAAAGCGATGGAGGGTTGAATCAATAATGGGGTTGTTAGCGTGTGTGTAACCATGGTGGTAATGTTGGTGCTGTGTGCGCCAATGGCTAACACCAAGACGCTCATTAACATGGCTGGCTCTGCCAGTGCTGAAAAGGTCATTTCACGGCTGGAGCCCATGCCACCAAAGGCCGTGCCAATATCCATGCCAGCCAAAGCCAAGAAAAAACGTGCTAGGGCAAGCAATGCGACCAATGCAATAACATCAGCGGTGAGTGATAAAGGCGTGTGGAGTAATAATGCAGGGGCAACGCTTGCTGCCATGACTGTTGCGGTAAAGACTACATAAGGCGTAAAGCGAAATATCCATGAGGCATGTTCGGCCAAGACCACTTCTTTGGCGAATAACTTCCGAATATCACGCCACGGCTGCATGATGCCTGCACCATGTCTGTTTTGCAGACGGGCTTTGACGGTCGACAGAAAACCTGCGACCAACGGTGCCAGCAAGACCATTAAAAGGGCTTGAAAACATTGAAAAAATACTGAACTCATGCGAAAACTGCCAAAAGAAGTAGGACTGTGGCAAAAGTATAAGTCAAATAAGCATGAATGCCGCGCTGATGTTCATGGCGAATGGCTTTGGCAACCCACAGTGTAACATGCCCAATCGGTTGATAGAGGTGTTTTACTGCCATATCGCTGACATGCACCACATATTTTACGCGTGTAGTGAGCAATGGGTGCTCATGCCGCTCTGCATGTTCATGCTCATCAGGCTGGTAGAGATCTGTAAAAATACGGCGTAATGGTTGTGAGAAACTGGTCGCATTGTATTGCATGCGTGCATGGGTATGCGGATTGCCACAACTCCACATTTTAGAGCGGCGAATTGTTGTTCCTTTTGGATGTAACCACCAAAATGCCACCCCGCCAAGTAGCAATATACCAAATAATATAATGGGAGCAGAATATGATGCATGGGCTGCATCTATGGGTGTGAGCCATAACCATTGTGTGGCATCGATAGCTTGCCCATTGGCTGCGGATGTTAGCGATGTATGCAATAACAGTTGCGGAACATGATCAATGATTGGAATAAAAATAGCAGGTAACACACCAAGCAACAAACAACACAACGCAGGAATTGCCATGCCTACTAGCATCCAACTATCGACTTCTTTGGCATTGGCAGCAATGTTACTACGTGCATGGCCTAAAAAAACCACACCAAAGACTTTGACAAAACATGTGGCGGCCAAAGCTCCTGCCAATGCCAGCATGGCGGCAGAAAAAGGCACGATGGCGGTAAGCAATGCTCCACCCAATTGTGGTGCCATCAAGGCTGTTTGAAAGATTAGCCATTCAGAAACAAAGCCATTAAATGGTGGCAAGGCAGAAATGGAAATACAGGCAACTAAAAATAGTGCCGCAGTCCAAGGCATACGATGAATTAAACCGCCCATGGCTTCCATATTACGTGAACCTGTGCTGTGCAATACCGCGCCTGCTCCCATAAAGAGTAAACCTTTAAACAGTGCATGATTGATGGTGTGGTACAAGGCTGCAATCAAACCTAGGGCGGCAAGCGTGTTGTGATCAAAATGAGCCAACAACATCGCTAATCCCAAACCAATAAGAATAATACCAATATTTTCAATCGAGTGATAAGCCAGTAAACGTTTGAGATCATGCTGTTGCAATGCCATTAACACACCCGAAACTGCTGAGCTTGAGCCTGCTGCCAATACCAACGCACCCCACCACCATTGAAAATCACCGCTACCCATCAAATCCCAAGTGATACGAATAAAACCAAAAATAGCGACCTTGAGCATGATGCCACTCATTAATGCTGATACATTCGATGGTGCAACAGGGTGAGCGTCGGGCAACCAGCCATGCATGGGAACCACACCTGCTTTGGTGCCAAAACCAAACCCTGCCAATAAAAATGCTATAGAAGCCCAAAGTGGTGATAATTGTGCATCACGCATGGTAGAAAATTCAAAGGAGCCTGATGTTGCATATAAGGTAGCAAAACTGCCCATAATCAATAGCCCAGCCATATGTGCCATCAGTAAATAAATAAAGCCTGCTTTGCGATTTTCAGGATGTTGGTGTTCATGGGTCACTAGAAAATACGATGATACACTCATCAATTCCCAAAACAGCATAAAGGTGAAGGCATCATCAGAGAGCACCACACCCATCATACCAAGGATAAACAAAGGCAAGAAAATCGCTAATGGTGTAAGGCGTTTTTCATGTCTTAAATAACCTTGTGAATAAATAGCTACAGGCAATACCAAGGAGCCAATCACCAATAAAAAGAAAGCACCTAATGCATCTAGGCGCAGGTGCATGGGCAGCCAAGGTAACCCAAAAGGTAAAAGGATACTTCCACCACCATACATAAGCCCTGTAAAACCTGCGACGCAAGAAAAAATACCTGCCAAACCTACCAAGCAGCATAATAATGCACGTTGTATAGTGCGTTGATGCTGTAACATTGGCGCAGCGATGGCGGCAATAATTACCGTCAAACATGAGAGTAATGAAACATTTAAGGCGAGCGATTGCGTCATCGGGAACGCACCATCAATAATTCACATGGTGCATCAGATGTATTGCGCCAATTATGTTGTTTGCGAGCATCGTAATACAATGATTGCATTTCAGTGAGGTGATATTCGCGGTTATCATATTCCAATAATACATGCCCACTACGAACCCAAACAAAAGCATGAGGGCTTTTGATGCCATATTGCCCCTCTTCAAAGCTTCCGCCCGCATCCAATTGCACCAACATAGGCTCAAAACCAATGGGGTGATGCAAAGCAGTGAGTGGAATAAATTGACCACCTTGATTCAGGGCAACCATGGGGCGGTCGTTCAAATCAAATATTTCAATATCTTTTTGGTCACCAGTTTCAAGAAAAAATGCAGCAACCGCAATGCCCAAACCGTCGGCAAGCTTTTCTAAGGTTGCCACTGAAGGTGAGCTTTGCCCTGATTCCAATTGTGATAGGGATGCTGCACTAATACCCGCCTGTTCAGCTAAGGAACGTTGGGATAAGCCTTGTTGTTGGCGCAAGGCTTTTATTTTACGACTAATATTTTGCATGGCAAACGCATTATTCATAATAATGTTCAGATGTAAATATTATTTAACACCTTTGCACAGCTATGGTTGACATTAAATAGTTGTTTTTTGATGATAGGCTTTCATTAATGGTGTGGTAAGGACGAATCAATGGCTCATAAGAACGTAATAACGGCGACAAGTGAAACGGCTGAAGATGGCTTGAAACATGTAAAAAATATTATTGCAGTCGCATCGGGTAAAGGTGGTGTAGGTAAATCAACCACAGCGGTGAATTTGGCAGTGGCTTTGGCACAGTCAGGCGCGAAAGTTGGGCTTTTGGATGCGGATATTTATGGGCCTTCTGTGCCGCGTATGATGGGACTTGCGGGGCGTAAACCAGAAGTAAATATTGATGATAAACAGTTTTACCCTTTACAGAATTTTGGTGTGAAAATCATGTCGATGGGTTGCTTGATTGATGAAGAGCAAGCCATGGTTTGGCGTGGGCCTATGGTGGCAGGGGCAGTAGCTCAGTTGTTAAGCGATGTGAAGTGGCAAGAGCTTGATTTTCTTATTGTGGATATGCCTCCTGGCACTGGTGATGCGCAACTTACCTTATCACAAAAGGTGACATTGGCAGGAGCTGTGGTGGTCACAACACCACAAGATATTGCGCTTCTTGATTGCCGAAAAGGCATTGAGATGTTTAACAAGGTGCATGTGCCAACGTTGGGCATTGTAGAAAATATGAGCCAGTTTATTTGTCCGCACTGTGGTGAATCGAGCGCGATTTTTTCAGAGGGTGGCGCGGATCGTTTGAGTAAAGAATTCAAAACTGAAGTGATTGCGCATGTGCCATTGGATATGCAAATTCGTATGGATGGTGATGATGGCACACCGATTGTGGCGGCGCATCCTGATTCCAAGCTGGCTGCGATTTATCGCGAATTGGCAGAGACTGTAAAGTCTAAGGTGGGTACGCTAAATAAACGCAAAATAAGTATTCCGATTATGCAGGGTTAATTTGCAGCTAGGGTTTAAGGCTCAGGCGTAAGAAATGTATCTTTACCTGTGGGGTTGGTGTTTGGATAATCAGTGGAATAATGCAAACCGCGTGATTCATGACGTTGCTGTGCAGAACGAATAATAAGCTCTGCAATCAGGGATAAATTACGCAATTCAATTAAATCGCGGCTTAATGGATGTTGCCAGTAAAAATGCGCAATTTCTTCTTGTACAACCGTTAATCTGCGGCGGGCACGACGTAGCCGTTCATCTGAGCGTACGATGCCGACATAGTTGGACATAATCGCACGAATTTCATCCCAGTTCTGTTTAATCTGAATGCGTTCGCGCTCAGGGGTAATGCCCGATTCATCCCATGTTGGTAGCGCGATGGTTTCTGCGTTGGTTGGCTGTGCGATGATATGTTTGCTGCATGCTTTTGCCATTACCAAACATTCAAGTAAAGAATTGCTGGCTAGGCGGTTGGCACCATGCAAACCAGTGCAAGCGGACTCCCCAATCACGTATAGACTTTCAATGTCTGTTTGCCCACTTAAATTGGTCGCAACACCACCGCACATATAATGCGCCGCAGGTAC
>JAUZQR010000427.1 GCA_030950865.1 Mariprofundaceae bacterium
GAAAGATTTAAAAGGCTCCGCATTGCGGGGTCTTTTTTTGTTGCCTCAAACAACTCTTTTTGCGTACTTCCAAAATAGAAAAATAGAACAGCCAACATAAATATATTTTAATTTGAAATTCACAGTCTCATCACATTGAGCCTATAGGCTTCGTTTTGTCTGATGTCGCCCTCCTCCCCTCCCTTAGACATCAGACGACAAATTTAAAAGGCTCCGCATCGCGGAGCCTTTTTTTATGCAAGCATATTTTATTATCTTAGAGGAGGGGACGTTAACCACGCACCATATGAACCACAAACCAACCAATCGCTACAGCAACAATCCCCATAATACGTAAAGATGCAGGCGGAATATCTGGCAACTTACGCAGCATTTCAATCATCTGATTAGGAAAGAGCGCATAAAGCGCTCCTTCCAAGAGTATCACCAAACCAAGGGCTACCCATAAGTCTTGCATAAAATCTTAAATTTATTTTCTGGATTGCTCAAAGAATTGAAAAAATTCCGACGTTGGCGAAATGACCAAGCGTGAACCTTCACCAATCGATTTTTTATACGATTCAAGTGAACGAGAAAAAGCGTAGAATTTCGGATCGCGTTGGTATGCTTTAGCATATACCTTGGTTGCTTCTGCATCTGCATGACCACGAATAGTTTGCGATTTTTTATAGGCTTCTGCCAACAGTACCTTACGCTCTTTTTCCGCTTGTGCGCGAATTTCTTTGGCTGCTTCTTCACCTTCAGAACGATATTCTTTGGCAATACGTTGACGTTCAGCCTTCATCCTATCAAATACCTTTTCTGAGTTTGCTTTTGGTAAATCAGCACGTTTAATACGCACATCCACAACCCGAATACCCAAGCTACGCACATCTTTGTCGGCACGGTCACGAATACTAATCATCAACTCACGGCGTAAATTCTCATCTTCACCACCAGATACAATTTCATTCAATGTGTGTTGACCCAATACTTCACGCACTTTACCACGCACCACATCTTGCATACGAGCTGCCACACCTGATTGTGTACGCGCCACTTGGAAAACCAATAGCGGATTAACAATTTCCCAACGCGTATAGTTATCTACTTCAATAGTTTTTTTGTCTTTGGTAATCACTTCATTGGGTAACGCATCGCTCACCAACAAACGTTTATCAAAAAATTCTACCGTCTGCCAAGGTAATTTGAAATGCAACCCAGCCCCTTCTTGCACATCTTTAGCTTGTCCAAATTGCAGAACCAATGCCTGCTTTCGCTCATCTACACTAAATGCAGACATACCAATCAATACAACAATCGCACCTATAATAATACCTAATACTGTTTGTTTTGGACTCATTACTTCACCTCCACTTTACTGGATGCTCGATTCAAGGGTAAATATGGCAACACACTACCTGCCACCTTACTATCAATAATCACCTTATCCGCTTTCGCCAAGACTTCTTCCATGGTTTCTAAATACATGCGTTTACGCGTTACTTTTGGAGCAAGTCTATAAGCATCTAAAATACTGTTAAAACGATTTGCCTCACCTTGTGCTCGATCCACAGCTTCTTTTTCATAGGCCTCAGCATCTAAGACCATCTTCTTAGCCTCACCACGCGCATTAGGGATAATGTCATTGGCATAGGCTTGCGCTTCATTCTTAGCACGTTCTTTATCTTCTTTCGCTGACTGAACATCCTTAAATTCATGTTCCACAGCCGTTGGCGGTTTCACATCTTGCAAGTTAACACTGGTAACAGAAATCCCTGCTTTATAGCCATTCAAGACTGATTGAATCAAGCTCTGTGTTTCAATTTCTACTTCAGCCTTTTTGGTCGTTAGCACATCATCAATCATGGTGCGCCCAATAATTTCACGAATCGCCGATTCAGCAGCATCGCGTACTGTTTTTTCAGGCGCATCAATATTAAACATATAATTATCTACAGACTTAATTTTATATTGAACAATAAATGAAATATCAACGATATTTTCATCTTGTGTTAGCATCAATGATTCATGTGTACGCTGGCGGCGACGGCCATCACCCATATCACGCACACCAATCACCAAACGTTGCACACGTGTCACTGGTAATTTTTCAACCGTTTCAATCGGGTAAGGGAGATGCCAACGCAAACCAGGACCTTTGGTTGCCACATGTTTACCAAATTGCAAGACAACGGCTTCTTCATCGGCTGCCACAGTATAAACACCCGATGCACCCCAAAGTAAAAATGCTACTACAAATATTGCCATGAAAGCACCACTGCTTAAATTCGGTGTGCCATTACTGCCACCACCTGAGCCGCCAAACAAACCACCAAAGCGTTCCTGCAAACGTTTTATCACTTCATCAAGGTCGGGTGGGGTTTGATTTGAGCCGCCACCTGAAGGCTTCTTTCCCCATGGGTTGTTATCATTATTTTGGTTTTGACTCCAGGGCATACAATCCTCCACGTTTTATCATACATCAATTGCAATCCGCGCAGTGTAGCATCTGATTTGAGCAATGCACCCTTACCAATTATTCCAAGAAGCAACATACCTAAAAAACGATGCAGCTAGACCTCAATATTACAAAGCAGATATGCCTTACACACTTTCAATGCTAACCTTGCTCGCATGCCAATTTTATTTCGCTGGATGTTCTATGGTTGCCTAAGTCGTGCGGTAGGTACGATGTTGGCACTTTTAGCTATTTTTTTGATTATCGAAACATTCGATAAATCTCGCTATCTTGGGCATGGCATGGATGCGCCTATACTCATTGAGTATTTACTTCTTAAAACACCCTTTATGATTGCTGAATTTATGCCTGTTATTTTGCTTATTGCAGTCAGTATTTATATTACCGAAATATCCCATCACCACGAAATCGTGTCCATGCGGGCCGCTGGTTTGGGCATGGATAAAATCATTGTTCCCATAGCATGCGTTGGTCTTATCGGCGCAGGCTTAAGCATGGTGATTGGCGAGTGGGTCACGCCAACCACCAATAGCCGTTTGGATGTTATGGAACGTGTTATTATTCATCATCAAGCGCCATCACATCAAGGTATTCAATGGCTAAAAGATGGCAATCGTTTCTATCAATTAACCCCACTCGATGACCAAAGTTTTAAAATGATGATGTTAGAAACCGATTTTCAAGGCGGTTGGACAAAACGCATGGATGCCAGTCATGCCACCTTTAAAAATGGGCAGTGGCTATTGCAAAATGTTTATATAAGCACCCCCGACAAACAAGAAGGTATGTTATTAAAACATCTAGATAACGTTCATTTTACTTCCAAAGTCGGACCTGACACCGCAGATCCACCTCGTGCCAATCATATGACATTCTTACAGCTATATCATTATGCCCATAACTTACAGCAAGCTGGACTGAGTACGACCAGTTTTATTTTCACACTAAACCGCAAACTTGCAGCCCCTACCGCCTGCCTCATTATGGTTTTATTGGCGATGGCACTGACCATGAATATGGGTAGCCGTATTGCCGCAAGATCCTGGGGTTTGATTTCAGCTATCACGCTGGGTTTATTGTTTTATGTGCTGGGTAATGCCAGTGATTTATTGGCAAATAGCGGGCAATTGCCTGCAGCTTATGCAGCGTGGTTACCGATATTATTTTTCGGCGGCATCACAGGCTTTCTATTATTACATCAAGAAGGCAAATAAGAGGCAACCTAAACAGTTACCATTAAACCTTTAATAAAGACACAAACTTCTGGTGCAATGTGCCATTGGCACACAAAACATCGCCTTTTTCCACATCAACTGCCGCGCCTTCCAAGTCCGTTACAATACCACCTGCTTCTTGCACCAAAAGAATGCCTGCTGCAATATCCCAAGCACATAAACCTGCTTCCCAATAAGCATCCAAACGACCTGCTGCAACATAAGCCAAATCCAATGCCGCAGAGCCACCTCGACGATAACCCTCGGCTTCACGCATGCAAGCATCCATGCGCTTCATAAAACTATCCATATGCGTACTACGACGGTATGGCGGCAAGCCTGAAGCAAAAATAGCATGTCCAACCTGTCCCGCTTCAGCCACACGCAAACGACGACGGTTTAAAAATGCACCATTACCACGTTGTGCTTCAAAGGTTTCATCCTTAATGGGATCATGAACCACTGCCAAAAATGGTTTGCCATCACGCCAAGCTGAAATAGACACTGCAAAATGTGGGTAGCCATGAATAAAATTCGTCGTACCATCCAAGGGATCAATGTACCACTGAATCGAAGCCTTGGGGTTTACGCGTTTTGATTCTTCAGCCACAATACCATGATCGGGATAATGACGGCGAATCTCATTCAAAATAAGGTTTTCGGCCTTTTGATCAATTTCAGTTACAAAATCACGATCTTTCTTTTCCCGAATTTTCAGATCAGAGCGTTCATCAAAACTTCGCGCAATCAAATCACCTGCCTTACGGGCAGCTCGCACAGCAACATACAACATTTAAAACTCCAAAACCTGATTATCCAGTATTCGCGCACTATAACCCTCAATGCATTTAAAATCACCACTGGTAACAGCACATGACTCGTCTATAATCGGCTGAAGCAGAATAATAAACCCGCGTGACGTAGGGAGAAGGCACTGAAACAACATACTCTACACCATTGGATGGCTCACTCAGCTCCTGCACATACGCAAGATCTAATTCCTAACCAACACCAACAAACTTGGACTCGCCTGACTCTTATTATTCTTGGCAGCATATATATATGGCTACATGGTAGCCTGTTTAATGACTATCAAACATTGTGTTTAAGTGCTGTAAGCATTTATATTCTATGGCAACTCTACACCTTCATCGACATCCCTCGTCGCCCTTTATCTACCTCTCGCTTCCTGATCTCTCCCGTGTTAGATGCCTTATTGATTGCTATTGGCATTATACTTGATGGCGGGCAAAGCAGTGCTATCTTCTTATGCTATTTTGTTATGGTTATGAGTAACGGCGTGCGTTTCGGCAACCCCATGCTGTTTTATTCACAAGCCTTGGCGGTACTTTCTTACCTTTGCACGTCAGCTTTTACATATTTACACCCTCAACTATCTCTCGATATACCTCTTTTACTTCTACATGTGTTATCTTTACTACTACTTCCTTATTACATCTACACTATAAGCAAGCATGCCAAAGCATCATTCAAAGCAAAAAAACAAGCTCAAAACATGTCTTTTGGCATACTCGACCGCAGCCCTGTACCTGTTTTTACATTTCAGCAAAACAAAGATGAAGTTCCACGTATTACCTATAGCAATGCGGCCATGCAGCAAGTTTTCCGTGATGACATCACCAGCCTGATTGGTGAACAGGTGGATATCATTGCTCTGATGGAAGATGGCAATGAAGTGATTAAAGCCTGTCAAAAAAGCTTAGATAGTCTTAGCAATAAACCTTTTCAGTTTTATGTTCGTGGTCGTAATGCAAATGATCAAATACTACAAATCATGGGACAAACGAGTTGCCTACACCTACAGGGAAAGACACTTGGTATCTGCTTTCTTGTTGATATTACCCATAATGAAGCCATGCATTCTGACATGGAAAAAAACATGCATGAAGGACATGTCAGCACCTTAGTTTCAGGTATTGCACATGATTTTCGTAATACCCTCACGAGCATCATAGGCTCAGCTGAAGTCATGCAATTCAGTATTCAAGATCAAGCCATCACCGATCAATTAGGGCTTATTATTGATGCAGGTGAACGTGGCTCAGAGATGGTATCAAACCTCTTATCACAAAACACACCAAATGAGCTTGTAAATCCAATCAATCATAAAACCATGCGCCAATCATTAACCAGCATGGTTAATCTTTTACGCATTCAGTTGCCCGCACATGTTCAGTTGCAACTTGATATTGAAGAGCAC
>JAUZQR010000428.1 GCA_030950865.1 Mariprofundaceae bacterium
CGTTCTCATATCACAGCATGAAGGAAGTTTATTAACGGTTCCTGAATTAACCGCACGCGGTGTGTTGCATGAATCAGTGAGTGAAGAAGTCTTGCAAGATGCCGCTGCGGATATGCATCGTCATTTGAATAGTTTGAATCAGGAAATGTTGGCTGATTTGGATGAAACACGCGAAGAAATTCGTTTATGGCTGCGCCGTTGGTGTAAAAAACGTTTGGGTCGTCGTCCGATGGTCTTGCCTGTGGTGATTGAAATTTAATGGCAGATTCGAATAAAGTTGAGATGACACCGTTGATTATGCGTGAAGCCTTGGCTTTTTTGGTGTTTGCTTGTGTTGCGATGGTGGCGGCATCGTTGTATAGCTTTAATGCTGCAGACCCCTCGTTAAATCAAGCAACCTCTGCACAAGCTGAAAATATGCTTGGCACAGTTGGCGCATGGGTTTCTGATTTGATGTATCAGTTGTTTGGTCTGGCGAGTTGGTTGTTTGTACTACTGGGTATTGCTTTGGTGGTGCGCATGGTTGCTGGTTATCGCCCTTACAGTGCTGGCTGGACATCGCTTTTTTGGTTGCCATGTGTGGTGGCTGTATCGGGTTTATTGCATGCGCACCTCACACTAGAAAGCATGCACAGTATTGCTTGGTTGGCATTGCCAGCAGGTACGGGGGGAGCTTTGGGCACGATACTGGCTGATTCCTTGACTGAACCTTTGCATGCTTTGGGTTGTGATGTGGTATTGATTGCCTTGATGTTAAGTAGTTTTGTGATTGCTTCACATATTTCATTGTTGGCAGTGATTCAACGTATAGGTCTGTTATTGCTTTGGATACTACGCCAGTTTATGGCTGTAGGCTCACATCTCAAGGCACGATTGCAGGGAGATTTGCAATCACGTCGTGAACGTTTGGAAGGCAAAGAGCAACGACAGCGACAAAAAGAAACCCGTCCTCCTGAACCCGAAAACAGGGTTGAACCTGAAATTTTACAAGTCGCAAATGTGAAAGTATCGCAGCGAGCACAAGAAGAAAAGCAGGTTGAACTTTCGCTTAGTACACCTTCAGATTCGAATTTTAAACTGCCATCTTTATCATTATTTACACCGCGTAAAAATGCTTCTCATACCTATAGTGGTGAAACTTTACAGGTGATGAGTCGTATGCTTGAGAAAAAACTGCTCGATTATCG
>JAUZQR010000429.1 GCA_030950865.1 Mariprofundaceae bacterium
CCCAACATGCAAAGATTGAAAAACATAAATACTTTTGCCCACCAGTGGTGCAAGGGCGGAAGTCCTGCGGGGGCTTGCTGTGATAAGCTCCATGTATAAAGCATAAAGCCCAAGAGTGTTAGGATAAAATGTGCTGAAAAACGAATAAATGCGGCTTTCAATCCTGATTTTAGAGGTTGGGGAAGTGCAAAAATGACACCGCGCGTGAAAAAAATAGATGCTAGAAAAGGCCACCATGTACCGCGCCATGCAATGGCAAAAAATGGGTGTGGAATGTTGCTGTGTGTGTAACGTTTTTCAATCAGGCATACCAGTGTAAGCGAAATAATAACAGGTAATAAATACAGTGTTATTTGTCGAATAACGATATGAAGCCATTCATCCATGTTTATGATTCGGGCGTATGAGTAGGTTGTTCATAAAGATGGAGTAAAATTTCAGGGCGGCTAAGACTGCGTTGTAAATTGATATAAACATCATCACCATGAATCGTAACCCCTGTGATTTCAGCATCATCATGATGGGCAATTTCACGCAACTCTTTGCCATCCCATGCCCATAAATATGATGGTTTATCATCATCGGTGATCCATAACCAACCACGTTTCTCATCCCATGCTAGATTGTCTGGGTGAATAAGATTTTCATGTTCTAGCCATGTTTTGACACTTGGTTTGTTAGCACGGTCATCCAAAACCAGTACTTTCCCAGTGCCTGTTTCAGCGAGTAAAACACGACCGTCAGGCAATGTTTCCATATCTTCAATGCGGTTAAAATATTGAGCATGCAGTTTCTCTGCATCAATACGGGCATTGCTGGGCTCACGAATGGCAATCCAGCCTTTCTTTTTATGTAACACGTAAAGCTTTCTAGCTTGCATGTCATAGCGATAAATTGCACCCTCTTCCCATTCATCAGCCATGTAGGCAAAGCGCCCATCTTGGGAGAATGTTAGCCCTTCGTGTGAAAAGCGACCTGCATGCAATAAAGGCACGATAGCAGGGTGCGAGCTTTGTAATCGTTGACGGTCGACACGTTGTTCAGGGGTTAGTTTATCAGGCTCGGTGATGCGCCATATCAGACCATCGGGTGTTTCCTCGCCCAGCCAAAGACTACCATCGGGCGACATTTTTAAGGCATCGGCGCGTGTTAATCCAAATAAAAGAATATGTTGTTGGTTGGTTTTCATGTTTATGGCAATTAAACTGGGTGAAAGCAGTCCGCCAGATGTTTCGCAGCTAATATATAGCCACTTACCATCTTTTGAAAATACCATCATGTCAGGGTGATGATCATGCCATGCTGCAAGAGAGCGAGCCTGCCAGCCTGTTTGCATTTGAATGCCTGTGGGATTGAGGTTGCAGGAGGCAAGACTGCAAAACATGATCATGCATAGAAAACGGAACATGGCTGTAATGTGACGGGAAACTGTGCTATCAGCAAGTCTTGGAAGTGCTATTGTGCCTATATTGCAGCTAGGTAGCATCGCTGCATGGTCACATCATCATCCTTGCAACATATTCGAGTCTTTTATGCCGCATATTTTTCGGCAATGGGTTTGATTCTGCCTTTTTTCCCTGTTTATTTGGCATCGTTGGGTTATAGCGTGGTTGTTATTGGTATGATGACGGGGCTTTTGGCGGCAGCCAAGGTGATTGCACCGCCTTGTAGTGGTTACTGGCTTGATGTTCGAGGCATGGCGGCAGGGCGATTTATTGTCTTGGCATCATGTTTGGCTGCACTGTGCGTGGCATTATTTAATGTGTCTTCTTCTTATACGCCAGCGTTTATTACCATTGTTTTGTTGTTTGGTATGTTATGGGCAGCTGTATTGCCACTGACCGATGGGCTTTCCATTCATGTATCTGAAGCAGCACTGGCAGATTATGGACGTTTGCGGGTATGGGGTTCGATTGGTTTTGTGGTCACATCGTTACTCGGCGGTGTTGTGTTTGGGGAAATATCACTGGCATGGTTCCCATGGTTTTTGGTGGTTTTGATGTTGGTGATGGCATTTGCAGGGCGCGGATTCCCCAGTATTGAACATGTTGAGATACCCGATATGGCATATTCTGGGTTTTCGGCGACTTTATTACTGTTGTTTATGGTCAGTTTTCTTATGCAGCTCTCGCACGGTGCATATTATGGTTTTTTTAGCCTTTATCTTTTGGATGT
>JAUZQR010000043.1 GCA_030950865.1 Mariprofundaceae bacterium
CACCATTGCAAATCGCCTCATCCATACTATTACAATCATCAATATGTCGATTAATAGCATCAACCAAAACGACTCCATTCAGCACCGCCACCCCGAATAAAGCAATAAAACCAATACTTGATGGCACCGATAAATATTGACCTGATGCCCACAGTGCCAAAATACCACCAATCAGTGCCATCGGAACATTAAGCATAATCAATGTGGCTTGCCCCATAGAATTAAACATGAAATAAAGCAGAATAAAAATCATTAATAGTGATAAAGGCACAACAATCATCAACTTGGCTTGCGCCCGCTGCTGATTTTCAAATTGTCCGCCAAATACCACGGTATAACCAGGTGGCAAATCAATTTCATCTTGAATACGTTGATCTAATTCAGCCACCAACGAACCCATATCCCTATCTTCGACATTACTTTGAATCACCACACGACGTTGTACATCATCACGCTTAATCATCGGTGGTCCTTGCTCAACACTGATAGAAGCAACATCTGCAAGCCGCACCCATGCACCATCGGGTGCTTGCAGAATAAGGCTGCCTATAGCATCCGCATTATCACGGAAATCCTTAGCCAAGCGCACATAGATATTATAACGCTCGTTACCAGAAATAACCTGTCCCGCCGTTGCCCCACCAATGGCATCTGCAACCAAGCTCATAACATCATCAACAGGAATACCATACCTATCCAGCTTGCTACGATCAGGGCGAATGACCAATTGCGATTCACCTTCAATCTGCTCCATGGCTACATCTCGTGTACCTTCAACACTTTTGGTTAAGGTCTCAATTTTTTCCCCCATGGTAGCCAATACTTTGAGGTCAGGTCCAAAAAGCTTAATCGCCAGTGCAGCTTTTACACCCGATAACAACTCGTCCACACGCATAGCAATGGGTTGCGTAAATGCCACCAAAATACCAGGCACAACCTCCATTTCTTCGCGCATAAGCTTTTGCAATGCAGGTCTATTGCTGGCACTTACCCAATCTTTCACAGGCTTTAGTCCTACAAAAAGCTCTACATTGGACACTGGCTCTGGGTCACCACCAATTTCTGCACGCCCAACACGAGCTGATACATAGGTCACCTCTGGAAAGTTCTCAATCAATACTTTTTCCAGTTTTTCACCCATATCTTTGGCATACGTCAGTGAAGAAGATGGTGCCAATGTCACCCGAATAGCCAAGGTTCCTTCTTCAAGCTCTGGCACAAATTCTGTGCCCAAAAAAGGAACAATGGCAATGGTCAATACAAAAGCCGCCGCTGCACCACCAACAATTTTCTTACGAGCCAATAAAGCCGCGCGTAACAAACGATGATAAGCTCTGGCAATCGGTGCCAATACAGGGCTTTCTTTATGCACAATACCTTTGGTGAACATATAGGTTGCCAATACAGGCATAATAAAGATGGCTACCAACAACGATGCAAACATGGCAAAACAAATCGATAATGCCATCGGTGTAAACATCTTGCCTTCCACACCCTCTAGAGAAAATAAAGGTGTGAATACCAATAAAATAATCAATACGGCAAACAACACAGGTCTTACAACCTCTTTGGATGCTTCAGTAATACGCAAGGCAATGCCATGATCACCCTCTTTAATTTTCTCCAAATGTTTGAAAATATTTTCCACCATAACCACAGATCCATCTACCATCATACCAATCGCAATAGCCAAACCACCAAGGCTCATTAAGTTGGCTGAGATACCATAGTGTTCCATCACCGCTAAGGCTGCGAGCACAGAGATTGGCACAGATAGCAATACCAACACTGCCGCTCGCACATTCATTAAAAA
>JAUZQR010000430.1 GCA_030950865.1 Mariprofundaceae bacterium
CCAAAGAGCATTGCCGCAAAAAAGAACGATGTGATAACTGCCCATTATTGCACTGTTGCCAGCATCAGCATGAAAATAACAGCAAACTTCAAGTTAAGTCTTCATAGAAAGCCTCTTTAAGACCGGCGGTTTCAAGTTCTAAGTGCAACACGCGCAAAATGTTTATGAAAGTCAAAGGACTCAGGCATGTTTGTTCATCCGTAGAACATGAAACAAACCTGCATATTGATACGTACAATGATTCACAAAAGCATAAAATAAGTGCAGCATTGATAAAGCTTCTTGGGGGAGGTCTTATGCAAATAGATGGTCATCATAGCTTAACCTATATTGCCGCACGTTTGGCTGGTTTTACGCGTTCAAAAGCTTCAATTATTGCTTACAGCGCACAATATGTGGATGACGCAACAAACTCTGGAATCATTCATTTTAAGAATGGTGCGATGTATAGTCGAATATCCTCCGCACACAAAATGTTGGATTATCGTAATTCAGATGAGCTGGCAAATCATCGTGTATGGATTCCATTTCATTTTCTTCCTGGCAATGGTGAAAAAAAAGCGGGCGACAATCCAAACGGCACATTTATTCGAAAACTAGTTTGCAAACCGAATAGCCATGTCGCCCACGATATGCTGCGTGCTTGCGCTAATGATATGGAGAAACCTTATGCTCTACACCGTCTTGGCATCACCATGCATGTCTATGCGGATACATGGGCGCATCAAGGCTTTGCAGGTGTAAACCATGAAATTAATGAAGTTCATGGCATGAAAAGTAACGACTCAACACTGGATCAAAGATTTTTTAATAAAATCGCCAACTATTTTTTGAGTGAAACCTTTCCACTTGGGCACGGTGCGGCATTAAGTCATCCAGATCGCCCTTATTTAACATGGAAGTACAAAAACGGACTCGGCGAGCAGGTAAACAGAAATAATCGCGATATTTACATGAATGCTGTTCAGAAGATGTGTCAAGCCATGCAGTGTTTTTACAAAAAAGATGCAACCATGAACCTTGAATCCATGCCCGGCTTGCCTGAACAAGATTTCAACACCATACGCGCCCTATTAACATCAATCCAAGATGATTCAGGTGAAGAACGCCATACACAATGGTTACAAGAAATTAGTAGGGGCAGTTTCTCCTTTGGTGCAGAAAATGTTTCTTATATTCCCAAAGGCATAGGCTCTTGGAAACACAAAGCTATCGGGCAAATTGCCGCATCCGATACAGGTCGAGAGGTGTTTCCTTTCCGAAAAAGTTTTCTGCGTTCAGATTGGAAGATGTTTCACGATGCCCTGCAAGCCCATCGCCTAGAAGTCCTGCATGATATTCTGCCTAAGTACGGTATATCTGCGGCATAATCAATCATTGCACATCACTTCACAAACCACACATGGACTTTTACTAAAACGATGACAAGAGTTTGAGCATGTGGGTCGATTCGCCAATTACGTTAAACCAATTACCCCGTGAACCAGGTGTGTATCGCATGCTCGATGGCAAACGCAAGGTATTGTATGTTGGCAAAGCGCGGAATTTACGCAAACGTGTATCCAGTTATTTCCAGCGCAAGCCTGAATCACCACGTACCCAAGCGATGGTGGCATTGATTCATGGTATCGAGTTCACCATCACAGCATCGGAAGCTGAAGCACTAATTCTTGAGCATAACCTCATCAAACAACTCAAGCCGCGTTACAATGTATTGCTCAAGGATTCCAAATCTTACCCTTATATTTTATTAAGCGATGAGCATTATCCCAAATTAGATATGTACCGTGGAAAGCGCAATAAAGCAGGTGAATATTTCGGACCATTCCCGCATGCTGGTGCAGTGCATCAAACCTTACACAGTATGCAATCCATCTTTCAATTGCGTGATTGTAATGATGCGACCTTTGCCAACCGCACTCGACCTTGTATGCAACATCAAATTGGTCGCTGCTCTGCGCCCTGCTGTGACATCGTTAGCCAAGCTGAATATGCCAAACAAGTACATGATGCACGGGCTTTTTTACAAGGTAAAAATCAATCTGTCTTAGCGCAATGGCAACAAGATATGCAAAAGGCTTCAGAAGCTATGCAATTTGAGCTTGCGGCAAGCTTGCGTGATAGAATCAAAGCATTACGTACCATTCTGGCTGGTAACGAGCACAATGATTTGCCCGATGATGCTGATGCTATTGTCATCCTGCGTCGCCCTGAATCGGTATCCATTAGCATGGGTGTTCGCCGCGCTGCGTGTAATTTAGGCACACATCATATTGCCATCAAACAAGCTGTCGATGCTGAGGACATAGAGATTCTGCAATCTTTATTCATTGAACGCTATCAACATGAAAAACCTCCCACAGAGATTTTACTGCAATGCGAGCCAGCCTTATTGGATGAACTCAAAGGACTGATAAAATTATTGCACAACAAACAAAGTTGCACATTGCGCATCCCCAAACGTGGCACACGTCTGCAATGGCTTGATGAGATTCGGCATACGGGCGAACAACAACAAGCTGGGCGCAGCACAACCAATCAACAAGCCGCTTTTGAAGCCATCAAAGAGCTGTTTCAACTTACAGAAACACCCAAACGCATCGCAGCCGTTGATAATGCCCATTTAGGCGGTCAACAAACTGTGGCTGCCATTGTTTATGGCGGCTGGAATGGTGCAGAAAAGGAACATTACCGTCGTTATCAACTGGATGAAACTGGCACCGACAAGGATGTGCCCGACGGTGATGATTATGCAGCCATGACAGCAGTATTATCACGCTTTTATCGTGCCATTGTCGAAGAAAAAATCCCCTGCCCTGACTTAATGCTGATTGATGGTGGAAAAGGGCAATTGGCAATTGCCATTGCAGAAGCACAAAAAGCAGGTTTATCGGGTTTGAAACAAGTCGGCGTTGCCAAAGGTACTAGCCGTAAGCTTGGTGAAGAAGTCTTATGGCCATCATGGAACAAGAAACCTCTAAAACCAGGTATTCATAGCCCTGCACTTTTGCTTATAGCGCGTATTCGTGATGAAGCGCATCGTTTTGCGGGCGAATATATGCGTAAACGCAAAAAGAAAGCCATGTTCACATCGCAACTGGACACGATTGAAGGTATTGGACTTGCCAAACGTGCCCTACTGCTCAAACACTTTGGTGGCATTGATGGCATCAAAAAATCCAGTCGTAGCCAATTGGCACAAGTCAGTGGCATTTCAGATGTACTCGCAGAACGTATCTTTAAGGCTTTGCACCGCTAATTTTTTACTGCCAACAAAATAAAACAAAAAAGGCGAGCCAAACGGCCAAACCTACACCTTCCAAAACAACGACAACCAGCGCGAACAGCACAGCAGAAACTGACAAAAGACCTATCCAACTTGAAAAAGAAGTCCCTTGTCCAACTTGGTGAATTGAAACTGGAATGCGTTTTATACAAATTGATGACTGTATACAAAAGTCCTCAAATAACTGTTCTAACGCCGTTAGCTGCAATCAATAACCCAAATTAGGCGCTAACCAACGCTCGGCTTCGTCCATACTCATACCTTTACGTTTGGCATATTCTTGGACTTGGTCTTTGTTGGTTTTACCCACCATAAAATAGTGCGATTCAGGGTTGGCGAAATATAAGCCTGACACCGCTGCTGTAGGCAACATGGCGAAGGACTCAGTGATTTGCATACCAATCTCGTTTTCCACATCCAAAAGCTGCCACAGCGTACCTTTTTCGGTGTGGTCTGGGCATGCAGGATAACCCGCCGCAGGGCGAATACCTTGGTATTTTTCTTTAATCATTTCTTCGCTGCTTAATGATTCATCGGCGGCATAACCCCAGAAGTCGGTGCGAATTTTTTTATGCAGCATTTCAGCCAATGCTTCTGCCAAACGGTCTGCCAAGACTTTAATCATAATCGCGGCATAATCATCGTGTTCTGCTTCATAAGCTTTAGCTTTTTCTTCAGCACCAAAAATGGACACGGCAAATGCACCGATATGGTCCTTGCCTG
>JAUZQR010000431.1 GCA_030950865.1 Mariprofundaceae bacterium
ATCGTTTGAGTGTGGGCTTGGGTGATAAAATTGTACTTATGGCAGCCTCGCCTGAAGGGGATATTGCTTCGGAAGTATTTCGTGTGCGTGGTTTGATTCATTCAGGTGTAATGGATGTGGATAACCTTTTGGCATTGGTGCCGATTTCAATGGCGCAACATTGGTTGGGCTTGAGACAAGGTGTGACTGATGTAGTGATTCGTGCGGATACTTTCACATCGGTTGATAACATCGTGAACAACTTAAAACAAACATTGGATAACAAACAGTTTGAAGTCTTGCGCTGGCAAGAAATTGACCCGATGGCAGAGCAGTGGACGATGTTTGCTGAAGTTTATACATGGATTGTATTGTTCGTAGTGATTATTGTGGTCTTGGCAGAGGTATTGAATACCATGTTAATGAGCATGTATGATCGTGTGCGTGAATTTGGCTTGATGGCGGCACTGGGAACAGGGCAGAAACAATTATTTGCCATGGTGGTATGCGAGACTTTGGTTTTGGTTGCCATGGGCGGTGTTTTGGGCTTTGTGCTCGGAGCGGCTGCTAGCCTTTATTTTGGAGCATATGGCTTGGATTTATCACAATATGCGACAGCATTTTCATTTATGTATATGAGTCCGATTGTTTATCCTGAACTCACCTTCAACGGCTGCGCACGCATTTTAATCGCGGCAATGCTTGGTGCGATTTTGGCAGGGCTTTACCCTGCTTGGAAGGCATCACGCCTAAATCCAGCAGCAGCCATGCGAGAGGTGTAATCATGTCCGACGATATCTTATTACAAGCGACGGATTTGTGTAAATATTATCACAGTGGTGATTCAGATATTGCAGCTTTGAATCATGTGGACTTTCAATTGAAGAAAGGTGCTTTTACGGTGTTATCGGGTCGTTCAGGCTCAGGAAAAACAACACTTTTGAATATGATTGGTCTTTTAGATAAGCCTGATACGGGTAGTTTGCACATTGCTGGAGAAGATGTGTTGGCTTTATCGGCTGCAAAGCGCGCAGACTTTCGTTTGCAACGTATTGGTTTTGTTTTTCAGGCGTATAATCTTATTCGTGTTTTATCGGCACGAGAAAATGTTGCTTATGTATTACAATTACGTGGCATGGCTAAAAAAGAGCGTTTGGATATTGCTGACCACTGGTTATCAGAAGTAGGGCTTGAAGGTTTGGAAAATCGTCGACCCGATCAATTATCGGGTGGTCAACAACAACGTGTTGCTGTTGCACGCGCCTTAGCCAGTGAGCCTGCCTTGGTACTTGCTGATGAACCCACAGCCAATCTTGATTCACAACATGGCGAGTCATTGATGGCTTTAATGCGAGATCTAAATAAACGCTGTGGTATGACTTTTTTAATAGCATCACATGACCCTGTTGCCATGGCTGCAGCAAAACAGTGTGTGCATATGCAGGATGGAAACATTGTATCGTCTGATACTGTATAAATTAGAGGGATTATAGTGACTACTTTGTGGATGTTGCATATTAGCCTTGTTAGCTTGTCTTTATCGTTATTTGTTTGGCGTGGGATGTATATGTGGAGGGAAGCACCCATTCGATTACATGTGTGGAAACGCATGATTCCAGATATGATTGATACGCTGCTGCTCATTAGCGGTATTAGTTTGACATATATATTGGGTTTTTCGCCATGGCATGATGATTGGTTACTGATCAAGCTTGTTGGGCTGATTGTTTATATATTTTTAGGTATTATGGCACTTCGAGAGTCCGAAACTTTATGGCTTAAGCGAGCTTATTTCATGTTGGCTCTACTTGTAGCAACATATATGATTGCCGTGGCGCATAGCCAATCAGTATTTCCATGGCACTGATGTGAGACACGTTCTTTTTGTTTTATCATTTCTGCTGATAGCCAATCATGCTCAGGCTATTGAATTATCGGGGCGTTATACTAATTTATTATTTCAGCATAAAAATTCACTCAACCAAAACGTTATAACAGACTTAAACCGACTTCGCCTAACACTTGATGGTGGTGAAAATGTTTGGCAATGGCGGCTAAGTTATGATCATGAGTTGTTATATGGCGGCGCTGTTCGTGACCCTAGTTTTGCACTACGCCAGCAGATTCCTGACCCAACATTATTGGATTTAAACGCAAATATTGTTACGTCACCAGCTTTGGATTGGCGGCATGATTTGTATCGTGGTTGGTTGCAATATAAAAAGGATGATTGGAGCGTTGTAGTTGGTCGGCAACGTATCGCTTGGGGCTCTGGACGCATTTGGAATCCTACAGACCGCTTTAATCCAGTTCAGCCGACAGCGTTGGAGTTAGATCAAAAATTAGGCGTGGATGCAGCATATGTGATGTATGATTATGCTGATTTTGGCAGCATTCAAATGGTTGTTGCACCAGGGCAAACGAATCGTGCTGTAAGTCGAAAGTGGGCAGTACGCTGGCAAGATACTATTGAGCAAACAGATATGTCTTTATGGTTGGGTGAGATTGGGCAGGAGCGCGTATTGGCTGTGGATGTGACAGGTAATATTGGCGATGCGACAGCTCGTTTGGAGTGGCAGCAGTCTTGGCATGGTTTGCAAGGTAACTTTGGACAATTTATTGCGGGCATGGATGGCACTTGGACAAATCAGCTATTTTCTGAAGGTTTGTATTTAGCTGCCGAGTATTTTTATAATGGCTTACCAAATTCAAAGAAAGGATTTGTACAGTTAGATAGCTTGCAAAGTCGTTCGCGTCAATTGCTAGGCATGCTAGCAGGTTATGATGTAACGCCATTGTGGAGAACAGAAGTCATATGGCTATTAGATTTGGAAAAGACGAGTATGTTTATTGCGCCAAGTGTGCGCTGGTCAGTATCTGATAATATGGATGCAACTGCATTTGCGCAGTTACCAACAGGCTCTAGAGGTGCGGAGTTTTCAGATTTGAATGATTTGGTTGCAATAAAGCTTGAATATTATTTTTAGGGGCTGTTCTAGGGAACTAGGAAAAGTTAATTTTATTCGGGGTTCGTAAGGCTTTGACAGCGGTTGTCACCATGTGTTTCCACCCAATGCTCAAAATCACCGTAAGCTGTCATAAAAGATTGAAAAATAGGGCCTGGGATACAGCAAATAAGGCAGCGGTCATCGGCAGATAACGTTGTAGAGCTTGGTAATATAAGATGTTTGTTTAAATCACCAAACATATCATTTTTATTCAGTGAGCATTGTAATGTTTGCCCTTGAGTCTCTCGTTTGGCGGTCAGCTTGCCATATATCACCACGCAGCATTGACCTGTCATCTCATGGTTGGCTATAGCTCCTTTATTGATTTCAATAATACTTGATTCTTCAGCCAGCCAATCGCGGTCTGCTTCCGCCAATTGTATGAAAGCAGGGTGAGTTTGAGGCATGGAACGGACTAAGCGAGTTTTTACGGCTTCCATCAGTTGTTCGCCCGCTTCAGGAGATTGCTCCATTAATTTTGCGATAGCCTCATTTGAAAATTCTAGAATGACCG
>JAUZQR010000432.1 GCA_030950865.1 Mariprofundaceae bacterium
ACCTTTCAAAAATTCATCCAAATCGAAAGGATTTGCGGCACCTTCAAGTAACTCAATATCATCGCGCAAATCAGCCGCTTGCAAACCAATCAGCTCATCAAGCTTGGGATCATCAAGCGATTCAATAATCACCGCATCTTCAAGATTATCACTGCCTGGTTTAAAGATGTGTAATTGTTTTTTGTATAGATTATATACACCCTTAAATGATTTCCCCATACCGATTGGCCAAGATAGTGGGGCGCATTCAATTTGTAGTTTTTCTTCAATTTCAGCCAATAAATCGAGTGGTTCTTGACCTTCCCTATCCATTTTGTTGATAAAGGTAATAATCGGTGTGTTACGCATACGACATACCTCCATCAACTTCTGCGTTTGTGCTTCTACACCCTTAGCCGAATCAATCACCATCATGGCTGAATCTACAGCGGTCAGTACGCGGTAGGTATCTTCCGAGAAATCTTGGTGACCAGGGGTATCGAGCAAATTAATGTCGTATTCAATACCGTCGACATGGTAGTTAAATTTCATCACCGATGAAGCCACGGAAATACCACGTTCTTGCTCGATTTTCATCCAATCTGATGTGGCATGGCGGCTGGTTTTACGTGACTTTACAGCCCCCGCCATTTGAATCGCACCACCGAATAATAGTAGTTTTTCAGTCAGGGTAGTTTTACCCGCATCGGGATGACTAATGATGCCAAAGGTACGACGTTTCTCGATGTGTTCTAATAAGCTCATAATATCCTCGTAACCTTTGAAATCGGCGCGAAGTGTAACGTTGATAGAGCTTGAAAAGTAGGTTTTAATATACTGGGAGGTAAGTGTAGGGAGGATGGATCAGCAAAACTTACAATGAAGATGGTTTTACCCTTATGCATAAGTGGTTATCATATGCTTTTAACGATTTAGGAATAAGGGGAAAGTTATGGCTTTGGTAGCATCGATTCATGTGGATTTAGGTTGGAAAATGCCAGATGTAACACTCAATGACGTAGAAGGAAAAGCACATGCTTTACATGATTGCATGGGTGAGAAGGGTTTGGTGGTAGCATTTACTTGTAACCATTGCCCATATGCTATTGCTGTTTGGCCACGTTTGGTGCGCCATGCCAAAGTTTTACGGGAACAAGGCATTAATATGGTTGCCATTAACCCAAATATTCATCCTGATTTTCCAGAAGATTCGATTCCTGCTATGAAAGAGAAGCTGATAGAATGGGGTATTGATTTTCCTTATCTGGCTGATGAAACACAAGAGGTTGCCAAAACATTTGAAGCACAATGTACACCTGATTTGTATATGTTTGATGAACAAGGAAAGCTTTATTATCACGGTCGCATTGATGATTATTGGAAAGATGAAACGCGTGTAACATCCGAAGAGTTATTGCCAGCAGCAGAAGCATTAGCAGCGGGTGAGCCAGCACCAAAAGTACAGCATCCAACCATCGGTTGTTCAATCAAATGGAAGGGCTAAGCTGAAGGTTTTAAGTGTTCTTGAATAGCTTGAATCAGCTGTTCGATGGTAAAAGGTTTTGAAAGTATATGTTGCCCTTTCGGTAAAGGGTGACGACCATCAAGGGTCTTCTCTTTATCGTAACCTGTAGTGAAGAGTATGGGCATATCAGCTTGGATATTGTGAATATGCTTACCTGCTTCACTACCTCCCATAACGGGCATCATAATATCCATGAATACGAGACGAATATCAGTCTGATATTGTTCAAATGCTTGCACTGCCTCTAAACCATTGCTCGCTTGAAGTGTTTTATAACCCAATACTTCCAATACTTCAGCATTGGACTCGCGTAGAGCCTCATCATCATCAACGATAAGAATAAGTTCTCCTTGTCCCTGCTCAGGTGATGAAGTCTCTTTAAGTTTGGAACGAGGCTTTTGTTTTTGTTGTACAGGCAGATATATTGAAAACGTTGTGCCTTTGCCCAAGTCACTTTGAACATCCATAAAACCCTCATGGCTTTGTATGGCACCATAGCACATTGCCAATCCTAGCCCCGTACCTTTACCTGTTTCCTTGGTGGTAAAAAAGGGTTCAAAAATATGTTTGAGTTTTGAAGCTTCAATACCTGAACCATTATCACTAACACTTAATCGGATGTAGTCTGCGTCTTTCATTTCTGGGTGGGTAGATGTTAATACGTTATCAAATGGCAAATGTTCCAGTTGTACTTGAATAATTGGGTTGGTGGTATCTAAAAGGGCATCACGTGCATTGTTGATGAGGTTCATAACAACTTGTTGCAACTGTGTGGCGCTACCATTGATGTATAAGGGCTCGGATATAAACTTTTCCTTAACCTTGATGGTTTCAGGTATGGAAAGCTTGGCTAACTTGGAGGCTTCGGTGAAAAAAGGTATGGCATTAAACTTTTTAAGCTTAACATTATCTTTGCGTGCAAAGGTTAGCAGTTGCTGAATCATATCGGAGGCATAAAAGACAAACTGTTCAATATTCCCCAGCTTTTTTTGTATATTTGGGTTGTCTTTACAATTTTGTTTAATCATAAACACATTGGCATTGATGCCTGAAAGCATATTGTTGAAATCATGTGCGATGCCGCCAACCAATGTACCAATAGATTCCATTTTTTGCGCTTGATGGAATTGTTTTTCTTTATTTTCTAAAGCAATATTGGTTGCTTTGTGTCTTTGGGTTTCTGTGCTTAATTCTGTGGTGCGCTCGTGTACTTGTTGTACAAGTTTTTTATTGGCTAAAGCAAGGTGTTTTTGCGTTTGGTTAAGTTGTTTATTGATGTGTTTGAGCTCAAATTGTTGTTTTTCTCGCATGCCTGCAAAGACGGCTGCAATAAGGGTGTAAAATAAGAAGTTTGTTAAAAATATACTTAATTCGTCGAGTGTGTAGGCGATGCTTATAAAATCAAACTTACTTAAACAAACAATGCCAATACCGATAATTAAATAGACTAAAACCCAAGGCCAGCCCTTATAAAGACCCATGGTAAAAAATGCTAGAAATGGGAAAATTGATACCCAATAGATGCCGCCGTTAGCATAACCTTCAAAGATAATAAGGCTTTGAAAAGCAATGATACCAGTACATAGGATGATAGTTTCAAGCACATGGATAGAAAAAATTTGGCGAAAGCAACATGAGAGCATCATGGGTACAAGCAGCACTGCCAAGACAAATTGTATTATTGCTAAACTTTGAAAATCAAAAGCGGCATTAAATATAGCGAAACCAAGAAGCATAGGAAT
This sequence comes from Mariprofundaceae bacterium, assembly GCA_030950865.1. Taxonomy (GTDB): domain Bacteria; phylum Pseudomonadota; class Zetaproteobacteria; order Mariprofundales; family Mariprofundaceae. The sequence continues at coordinate 3,247 of JAUZQR010000432.1, forward strand.
GGCAATTAATATAATAAGTTTCAGTAATTGCTCTTGATATCCTGCTTGCATGGCGAAATTTTTATCACCAACAAGAAGTTTCCAATGTTTTTTTGAAATAGTTTTCTGTGCAGTCATACCCATCCTTATTATGCCTCTCCATTATGGGTGAAGCGTAACGGGTTTGCAACATTATGCTGGATGATACGGCTATAGCTTATGAGCTTCAAACCAGCTTGCTCCTGTACCAATATCAACGGTGAGTGGCACACGTAATGTTGCTGCATGTTCCATTTCTTCTCGCATGATATGGGTGATAACATCCGTTTGACTTGTCGGGCACTCGACAATCAATTCATCATGTACTTGCAAAATCATATTGGCATCAGGCGCTTCATCTTTGAGCCGTTTATGCAACGAAATCATAGCGACCTTGATAATGTCGGCAGCAGAGCCTTGCAAGGGTGCATTGACGGCTGTTCTCTCTGCATAGGATTTGCGCATGCCGTTGTTGCTGTTGATGTCTGGCACATACATGCGATGCCCCATCAATGTTTCAACAAAGCCTTGTTCACGGGCTTTATCAAGGGTTTCATCCATAAAGGTTTGCACAGTTGGAAATTGTTCAAAATAGGCTTCAATAAATAGTTTGGCTTCGCTACGACTAACATGCAATTGTTTGGCAAGTCCAAAGGCGCTCATGCCATATAAAATACCAAAGTTAATAACCTTGGCACGGCGACGCATTTCACCGGTCACATCTTCAAGAGCAACTTGGTTCACGGCTGCTGCTGTAGCCGCATGAATATCCCTACCTTCAGCGAATGCCTGCATTAAATTTGCATCTTGTGAGAAATGTGCCATCAAACGCAGTTCAATTTGTGAATAATCCGCTGCAATCAGTGTGTTGCCTTTTTCTGCGATAAAAGCTTTGCGGATTTCACGCCCTTCTATGGTGCGAATAGGAATGTTTTGCAAATTAGGATCAGAGGATGATAAGCGCCCTGTGGTGGTAACGGCTTGATTGTAAGAGGTATGTACACGCCCAGTTTGTACATGAATTAATTTGGGTAATGCATCGGTATAAGTTGATTTGAGTTTGGATAATCCACGAACTTCCAAAATTAAACGTGGAATTTCATGTTCATCAGCAAATTTTTCAAGCACCTCTTGCCCCGTTGCCCATTGCCCTGACTTGGTTTTTTTTCCGCCTTCAATGCCCAATGTTTCAAATAGCAGTACGCCCAACTGTTTGGGTGAATTGATGTTAAATTCTTCACCTGCGGCGGTATGGATTTGGCTTTCCAATTCTCTGATTCGCGCACCAAATTTCTCGGATAATGTTGCCAGTTGTGAGGCATCAATATGTGCGCCAGTCCATTCCATATCGGCAAGCACGGCTGCCAAGGGTAATTCGATGTCATCATGACGTGTGATTTGTGTGGCGAGCTTACCTTTTAAGGTGTTGGTTAAACGTAGTGTGACTTCAGCATCCTCGCTGGCATAAGGGGCTGCAATATCAATCGGCACCAAATCAAAGGTAATTTTTTTTGCGCCTTTTCCCGCAACATCTTCATAGGCTATGCAATCATGATTTAAATATTTCTTGGCAACATTGTCCATTTTGGCGGATTGCCCTGGTTCATCAACATAAGCCAGCAGCATCGAGTCGGCGGTAATACCGCGCAGTGTAATGCCTGCTCGACGCAATACTTGTGTGTCATATTTAAGGTTATGCCCACACTTGGCTTTGTTCGCATCTTCTAAAATAGGCACAAGAGCGTGAAGAATGGAGTCTTTATCAAGTTGTTTTGGGGTAGGGGCGAGCAAATCACCACTGCGGTGTCCGATAGGTACATACCAGCCTTCAGCCTCTTGCACGGCAAAGGATAGACCAACCAATTCTGCATCATGGCAGTTTAAGGACGTGGTTTCTGTATCTACAGCAATGAGTCCAGCTTGTTTGAGTGCGCTTACAAGTTGCTGTAAAGATTCTTTATTATCAACCAAATGGTCGATTCGTATTTTTTCACTTTTATTTGCTATAATAGGCTCTTTTGAGCTATTTTTATCAGCTATAACTTCAGATTTGGCACTAAATTCATCGGTTAATCGTCTAAACTCAAGATTTTTAAATAATTCTGCCAATACAGGACGATTGGGTGTTTGGCTTGCGAGATCATCCAAGCCCAGTGGAAGCGGAGTTTGCATATCCAGTGCCACGAGTTTGTATGATAAACGCGCATCATCGGCAAATTCGATTAAATTTTCACGGCGCTTGTTTTGTTTGATTTCACTGGCATGTGCCAATACACCTTCCAAATCACCATAGGTATTGAGCAGCTCTAACGCCGTTTTAGGGCCAATGCCAGGCACACCAGGAATGTTATCGGCTGAATCACCAGCAAGGGCGAGTAAATCATGCACACGAACAGGCTCAACACCCCATTTTTCTTTGACCTCATCAATGCCATATTCTTTGTGGCGCATGGTATCGAGCATCCAAACCTTGGCTGAAACAAGCTGCATTAAATCTTTATCGGTAGAGACAATAGTCACATCCCAGTCTTTGGCTTCTGCTTGCTTGGCAAGCGTGGCAATCACATCATCCGCCTCATAATTTTCAACGCAGATGCGAGATATATTAAAAGCATCGGTAACATCAAACACATGTTGCCATTGCGGCACCAAATCTTCGGGCATGGGTGGTCGGTGCGCTTTATAATCGGCATACATCTCATTGCGAAATGTTCCACCTTTGGGGTCAAAAATGACTGCCACATGGGTCGGCGATAAATCTTTTAAAATGCCCCGCAACATTTGCACATAACCAAACACCGCATTGGTTGGCTCACCCTTAGAATTCGAGAGGTTATGTTTTACTGCATGGAATGCGCGAAATACATAGTTGGGACCATCAATGAGGACTAAGTGGGGCATGAGTTTACCTTTTGTTGCAAGAGTGATTAGGGAAAGATAGTCGCTTTATCACCTGCTTGCCATGCTGGATATTTTTGCATGATGGATAAGAAAATATTGCTGCTTAAATGTGCTTGCAACCATGCATTCAAATAAGGGTAGGGTGCAAATTCAAACCATGATGGATTTACGAAATAAAACTGTCGAATAAATGGAAAAATAGCCATATCTACAAAAGATAAATGATTATTTTGTATAAATTTATGCTTTTCTAATGATTTCTCAAGCTTTTCTAAAAATAACTCACCTTTCTTGCGATAATAGACTTGTGAATATTCAGGGAAACGATCGGCATATTTATAACAATCCAAAGATTTTTTGAAAGAATCATCACTTTCATCAATCAGTGGGTGCTCAATACTTTCTAGCCAACCATCAGGGTCATTTTGTTGCAGTGCCCAAGTCATAATGTCGCGGCTTTCATCGATGATATGACCGTCAGGGCAGTGCAATACAGGTACAGTCGCTTTAGGGGATACGCGCAATAACTCTTCAGGTTTATGTTTGAGCTCAACTTCACGCAATTCGACTTCTAGACCACTATAAACAATCGCCAAGCGTGCGCGCATGGCATAAGGACAGCGACGAAAAGAATAAAGGATAGCTAGTGTGTTATTCATTTAAAAGTTTAGCTATCGAGGCATGCAATACAGCGATTTTTCCAATTTTTGCTGTAGGGGCGTAAGTACAGAGACTTTGGCATGGGATGATTTCAAACGCGATGCCTAAATCAGTTAGCTTTTTAGCAAAGGCTATGCCGCCGACATCGCGGCAGTTTTGTCCATGACATATCGAGATGGTTTTTTTATTGGAATGCTGCATAAGTGTTAAGTCCAATCGATGGCTTGTAAGCGTTGCCATAATGCCGATGCTACAGGCCCGATGGGTTTATGTTTGTGACGAATAGCTTGGATATCGACGCTGATTGAAGGAAACTGTTTGTTTGAAATAGGCGTTAATATGCCCTTTTTTATATCTTCTTGAACCATATGTTTGGGCAAACGCCCCCAGCCTGAATTTGCTACAATAACACGCTTTTTCATCATAAAATCATTCACAATCCAATGGTTGGTTCCTTCAACCACGCCTGCGGTGAGGCGGTGCGTGTGTGTGCTTGTATCGCGCACAAGAACTTGTGTGCTGCCTTCCATATCTCGTTCATTTAAGGTTGAAGCGTGTTTTGCAAAAGAGGATTGGCTAGAAACAATGGTAATCAATTCAATGCAAGTGAGATGCTGATATTCAAGTCCATCTTCACGTTTATTGCTTTCTGATATAGCAATATCGGCATCACCATCTTTAAGCCGCTCGATGGTACCGTTGAGATTTTCCATTTGCAGAGAAAGTTGCGTGGATGGTGTATGATCTGATGTGCATTTCAATACATCTAAAATGGGTTCAATGGGTGTGATGCCGCTCATGGCAATGCGTAGTTCTGGCTCTGCGCCCATGGAGAAATGTTGTGCAAGTAGTGAGAACTCATCGCTGTGTTTGAGAATGACAACGGCTTTTTTATATAGCGCTTTACCTTCATTGGTTAAAGCTGGACGGTATTGCTTGCGTTGAAATAACGATAAATTAAGCTCTAATTCTAACTTTCCTAGCGCAATGCTCACTGCCGACTGGCTTTTATAGAGGTTGTTCGCAGCAGCTCGAAAACCGCCATGTTCAACGATGGCGCAGAAGGATTTTAATTGTTCTAATGTCATAAGTGATTAACTTTATATATCAAGTTAATAAAAACAATATATTTTTTATATATCAATATCAAGGCTACTATTTGCATATCAGGTATGTATAGAAGGAGTTGTTATGGGATTGTTGGTAGATGGTGTGTGGCATGACCAATGGTATGATACCAAGTCCACTGGTGGTAAATTTGAGCGTAAGGCATCGCAATTTCGTAATCAGATTACACAAGATGGTGATTTCTCAGCTATAGAAGGGCGTTATCATCTGTATGTTTCATTGGCATGCCCTTGGGCGCACCGCACACTTATTTTTCGTAAACTAAAAGGCTTGGAAAAGCTAATTGATGTGACGGTTGTCAGCCCTTATATGTTGGAGAGTGGTTGGCAATTTGATATGCCTGAGCCGTTGTATGGTTTTGATTATGCACATCAAATTTATAGTAAGGCTGACCCGCATTATTCAGGGCGAGTGACGGTGCCGATTCTTTGGGACAAACAGCGCGAAACCATTGTTTGCAACGAATCGGCAGAAATTATTCGTATGTTCAATAGTGAATTTAATACGCTAACAGGTAATAACGATGATTATTACCCCCAAGCCTTGCGTAGTGAGATTGATGCTATCAATGCCTTTGTATATGAGAATATTAATAATGGCGTGTATCGCTGTGGTTTTGCTACCGCACAAGATGCTTATGATGAAGCCTTTGATGCGTTGTTTGCAGCTTTGGATGAAGTTGAGCTGCGTTTAAGCAAGCAGCGGTATTTGGTTGCTGATGTATTAACCGAAGCAGACTGGCGTTTGTTTACCACCTTGATTCGTTTTGATGCGGTTTATGTTGGACATTTTAAATGTAATCGCCAACGTATTGCTGATTACCCCAACTTATCGAACTATTTACGAGAGTTGTATCAATATTCAAACGTGAGTGAGACAGTGAATATGCAGCATATCAAACAGCATTATTATGCCAGTCATGAGAGCATTAACCCAACACGGATTATTCCCAAAGGCCCCGATTTGAACTTTAATAAACCACATGACCGAAATAGGAGTTTTGTATGAGTGAATCTAAAAAACAAGCTTGGCAGCAAGAACCATTTGTTGTGGAGGTAAAACGCGGCGATACAAAATGTTATTGCATGTGTGGTTTAACGAAAACGCCGCCTTTTTGTGATGGTGCGCATAAAAATATTGAAGGGGAGCACCATGATGTCCCGATGGTTGTTCGTTATGATAAAGACCAAACTGTGTATGTATGCGGATGCCGAAAATCAGCGAACCTACCATTTTGTGACGGCACGCATAAAAAGTGACATCGGCTTTTAATACGAAAGATAGTTATGGCTGGGTATCGATTGGCATACACTGGCTGATGGCGCTGATGATTTTTGGCATGTTTGCATTGGGACTATGGATGGTAGGTTTAAGTTATTATGATACTTGGTATCACGATGC
>JAUZQR010000433.1 GCA_030950865.1 Mariprofundaceae bacterium
AACATCTTATTAATAATTTTTGTAGTAATGCGCGAGGTAATGAAGGTATGTGTGCCCAATGCCATATCAGCTATGGCGCAAAAAACTTCAAGTTGCCCAAAAAGCAAAGTCAAATTGATTGCCTTGTATGCCATGATACTACAGGAAACTATTATCGTCTGCCGCCCACCAAAGGTAGCCCTGCTTGCTCTATTTTATTCGCAAACAAACGGCCTATTGATTGGCAAAATGTTGCCCAAAATGTTGGCTTGCCAGGTCGTTCTAACTGTGGTTCTTGCCATTTTTATGGCGGTGGTGGTGACAATGTTAAGCATGGTGATTTATCTTCTATCATGTCTTCCCCACCTAAATCAGTTGATGTTCATATGTCGCCTAAGGGGCAAAACTTCGCGTGTACGGCATGTCATGTCACCAAAAATCATCAATGGAGTGGTAGCCGTTATCAATTACTGGCTAAAGATATCAAAGGTACAGGTAAAGCTGGCTTTCGGCGCAATGCCACCTCATGTGAATCATGTCATGGATTAAACCCACATCCCAATAATTCTATCAAACATATGGCTCTAAACACCCATGTGAAACGGGTGGCATGCCAGACTTGCCATATTCCTGCATTTGCCCGTGGTGGCGTAGCGACCCGAACCTTCTGGGATTGGCGCACTGCTGGGCGCACAAAAGATGGTAAAGGTTTTATGGAAGATAATTATGTGCAAGGTAATGGGGAAAAGCGCGAAACCTACTGGTCAATCAAGGGTAACTTTAAGAATGGTGAGAATATTGTGCCTTATTATGCTTGGTTTAATGGTGAAACTACCTACACCACCGTACATACGCACTTTGACCCAAGTAAACCTGTCGATATTAATCACCTTGAAGGATCAGCCAATGATGCAGCATCACGTATTTGGCCATTTAAACGCATGGAGACGTGGCTGCAATATGATAAGGGCTATAATAATTTGGTATACACACACTTATGGGGAAATGATGATGAATCCTTTTGGGGTAATTTTAAACTAAAGAAGGCAATTGCCCGTGGTATGCGAGATGCAAATATTCCATTTAGTGGAGAAGTGGGTTTTATCAAAACCTACTCCTACTGGCCGACCACACATATGGTCGCGCCCAAAGAAAAGGCTGTAGCATGTATGGAATGCCATACATCAGGTGGGCGCTTGGATGGTATTCAAGGTATTTATATTACTGGGCACAATCATTTTGCATGGTTAGATAAGTTGGCATGGATAGCCATTGCTCTCACCGCTTTGGGCATTCTTATTCATCTTTTGATACGTCTAATCACAAGTTTGAGGAGGAAGTAATCATGAGTATGCATCGCATTATGGTTTACACACGGTTTGAACGCTTATGGCACTGGTTACAAGCGTTGGCTATTCTCACGTTACTATTTACAGGTCTGCGCATTCACGACACACATCATCTGATTGGCTTTGAAATGGCTGTGAATATTCATACGGTGGTTGCCATCGCCCTGTTATGCCTTTGGGCATTTGCAACATTCTGGTTATTTACGACTGGAAATTGGAAGCATTATATGCCAACCAAACAAGGTTTATGGCGTATTGTTCGCTTTTATGCCTATGGCATTTTTCAAGGCGAACATCACCCTTACCGCAAAGCATTTTGGCGTAAACATAATCCACTACAGGCTGCGGCATATTTGGGTCTAAAAATCGTTATTTTTCCTATGGTATGGATTTCTGGGCTTATCTACCTTTATATCATATCTGGAGGCTCATGGCATGGCTTAGTTAATTTTCCAAGTATAGTCGCATTGATACATACGT
>JAUZQR010000434.1 GCA_030950865.1 Mariprofundaceae bacterium
AAATTTATACTGGCGAAAATGGACAGAGTTATGTTCCGATGGAGAAGCGTTAATTTCAAAAGCGCTGCTTTGTAGGTTTTATGCCCTTTGATTTGATGGTTGTTGATTTAGACAACACGCTTTATGCAGCAGATAATGGTGTTTTTGCGCGTATGGATAAACGAATGACAGCATTTATTTGCCATACATTGAACATGAAACATGCAGAGGCAAATGCTTTGCGTGTGCGTTATTGGCGGCAATATGGCACGACATTACGTGGTCTTATTTTACACCATGGCATTGAGCCCGAAGCCTTTTTACATGATGTGCATGATGTGAATGCACATGAGTTACTTTGTGAAAACGCGCAGTTGAATGCGGCACTATATCAACTTCCTGGTCGCAAGGTGATTCATACCAATGGCATTTCTGAACATGCAGAACGTGTTTTGGATGCGCTTGGGGTGCGCCATCATTTTGGAATGATTTATGATATTCGTTATAATGAATATTTACCCAAACCATGCGCAACGACTTTGAAGATGTTATTGCATGATGAGGGTGTATTGCCTGTGCGCACATTGGTGTTGGATGATATGCAAGAGAACCTTGTTGTAGCCAAGGAGCTTGGCACACAAACCTGTTGGGTTACACCAAAGCAGTCGCAGCATGATTGGGGCTACCAGGTCACTGCGATTGAGGATTTAGTTGTACACTTTAAGCCATAAGAACTGCTTGTATAACTTGAATATTTGCATTACAGCAAATAATACCTATGGTGCGCAAAAAACGTATAGGTGGAAAAAACAATGTCTCAAAAGAAAATTACAAAAAAAGAATTATTGGTAAAAGCAGCCGAGTTTGAGCTTAAAGGTGTGCAGAAGCTGAAAAAAGAAAGTTTAATTCATGCCATTCAGATTGCTGAAGGCAATGATGCTTGTTTTACAAACATTCAAAACTGCGCGGTTAGCCCTTGTCTTTATCGTGCTGAGTGCCAAACTGCTTAAAGTGTGATGATTTAGTTGGCTGTAAGTTTTCTAGTGGTGCATTAGCTTTTACTGCTAGAAAACTTACAAAAACTGGAATGATTATCGTATTTTTTAATAGGGAGTTTTGATGC
>JAUZQR010000435.1 GCA_030950865.1 Mariprofundaceae bacterium
GGATAAATCGTCCATCAGATGAAAATACCTGTATGCGATGATGGTATTGATCTACCACATAAACCAAACCTTCAGCATTCACAGCGACATCTACAGGTGATTCAAATTCACCCTGTTTATCACCTGCCTTCCCCCATGCAGCAATAAGCTTCCCCTGCCCATCAAAATGGAAAACTTTATCCAAATCATAATCAGTCACCCAGACTGTTGCATCAGAAGCAACTGCGATACCACTGGGTTTCTCAAATAGGTTCTCACCAAATGTCAAAATAAAATCACCATTCGAAGAAAACTTCTGCACACGTTTGTTACGCACATCGGTGACATAGACAAAACCTTGCTTATTTACCGCCACATCAAATGGTTCATTAAATTGCCCATGCGCATCACCCAAACCACCCCATACCTGTACATTGACGGGGTTATTGCTGCCACAAGCAGCAAGCAGGGCTACAAGCAAGAGTGTCTGAAATATTTGCACTAGAACTTTCACTGGTGGGTAATATCACGTGCCGTAAAACCCGCTTTTTTAACAGCTTGACGCAACGATTTATCGGTCACTTCTGTATTTGCCTGCATCGTAACCGTCGCCTTGCCTGTTTTCATATCGATTTTAACACTTTCAATGCCATTTACCTTTTTTAGATTCTTTTCAAGACCATAAGCACAGAACGGACAAGACAAACCATCCACTTGGATACTAGCCGTTTGAGCTGTAACCCCTTCTGCAAACGCCGTGTTTAAAGGCATGACCAAAATTACCATTATAACCAGAAATCTTTGTAATAAACGCATCATAAACTCCTTAGAAATTCCAGCGAAAACCCGCTGTCCACACCCAGTCTGTCTCCAATGCGCTACCATTCAATTGTTGCATCACGGGTATTTGAATGGCTGTTTCTAGCACATATCGACGGGTCACATATTGCAAGCCAGGCACTAGGTTCCACGTCGTTCCACCGCTATCCATATTGGTCGCACCTGCAAGCTTGTTCTTTCCATTCCAGATAAGATTGGATTCGAGCACAGCATAGATAAAGGCAGGCACACCGACATCATCCAGTGAGTCTGGCACTATGCGATATTGAAAAGAGCCATCCACTCTAGCTTCATCACCGAATTCAAAACCTGATGCTTTCGTGTTTACCTGATAACTTGTTGCTGCATCGAACTCCCAGTCCAGTGTTTGCCTAGTCATTGCAATACCTGCAAAAGAATCCCATGAGCCCGATCCCACTTGTAAAGTACGCGGAAGAAAACCAAGAGCATCCTGTTTCTTATACGAACCCGTAGGCATTTTCAAACCAACAAAAGGCGCAATACGGAATGTGTCCCCAGGATTGTCCACTTGATAAACAGTGTAGCGGGCAAATAATTTACTATCACCCAAGCCTTGTGTCTGACGACGAATACGCTTGTTTCCGATAGTGATATCCATACGCTTATCCACATAAGGCAATACGCCAAATAACGCCAATTTAGAACTGAAGCCATAAGCCATTACCAGAGGCACCGCTGTAATGGTCAAATTTCGCTGCTGGGCGGTCACATCACCTGTTTTACGTACCAGCTTAAATTGAGTGCGCAAAATACCAACACCTTCAGAGACTGGTAGCGCACTATTAAACGTAATGGGACCAGCCTGTGCCACATTCATAAGCAATATCATCTGAGCAATAACCATCAACCAGAAATATTTCACATGGCTCAACAAGCTTTCCCTTTCTGAATCGGCGGACATGGCACATCGCCATAAGAGCAAAATACGCAGCAATCACCTTGTTTTGGTTTAAGCACTGTTTGACAGCGCTCACACTCATAAAACCACTGACAGGCATCTGTAGGCATCACTTCTTTCTTTTGAAAGCCGCACTTTGGGCAAGTAAGTGTTGATTCAGCAATCATGGGCTTTCTCCATCTGGCGGAAGTCGGCTAGACAGCAACGACCTGACGGATTTCTGGATTCACAAGCACACAATTTATCTTTTGTTTGCTGTATAACAAAAGCTTTCATTGCTCCTGACTCCTTGGATTGTAATGCTTTGCTGTAATCCGACTGGGAAATATCAAAACAGTGGCAAAGCATGACTGGGTGGTCTGCATGAAA
>JAUZQR010000436.1 GCA_030950865.1 Mariprofundaceae bacterium
GGGATATCACCTTCGCCAATCTAGCGGCACAAGCACAGGCGACCTCTGCGGTGACTGCTGCGGTGACTCTTGATTCTAATGCAGTTGTGCCTCCTGTAGGCACGGTTTTTGATCCGAACAATCCTGCTACCTATAATTATAAAACCGAAGTGAATATATTCGATTCGCTTGGTCAGACCCATGCCTCCAGTATGCTGTTCACTAAAGTGGGACAGGATACAGCGGGCAATACCGTTTGGGATTGGCAAGCGGCTGTGGATGGTGGCGAGTTGGCAGGTGGTACGGCGGGTGTTTCAACACCCATCGGTACACCGACACTTACAACTGTCACTCCTGCCGTAGCAGCAGTTCCAGATACAACGAGTGGCGCTTTTACAGTAACGAGTACCGCTGCCGCCGCAGGTTCGAGTGTTTCAAACTTTCAGGCAACGGCTGTGGGTGCGACCTACACAGTTGCTTCTGATGGAGCGGGTAAGATTACGGTGACATCTAGCGTGACTGGTGTTACGGGTACGGGTACTTTTGCAGCCAATGGCACACAGGCAATTACCTTATCTGATGGTACGATTGTTAACTTAAACTATGGCGCTACTGATGTGGCTGGTACTGCTGGTACATTTGCAGCATCAACAGGTGGCACTGCTCCTGTAGCAGCTTTTGTGGCAAATGGTGCTTTAGGCTCCCAGACTATTGTTTTTGGTCCTAATGGTGAGTTGGTACAAGAAAATTCACCTGCATTAACATTCAATTGGAATGGGGCAGCTCCAAGCTCGGTCTCCATGAACTTCGGTAATGCGGCAGGTCAAGGAGCACTCTATCCTGTAAATCTAGCCGATGGTGGGCAAGGAGTCACAGGTACAGGGCTTGATTCTACAGTGCAGGTGGCAGGCTCATTTGCAACACGTCAAATGACGCGTGATGGTTTTGCATCGGGCTTCTTGGATAAATTAGAAACAGATTCTTCGGGTAAGATTTTTGGTGTATTTACCAATGGTCAGCGTCGTGGTCTGTATCAGGTAGCTTTGGCGAACTTCCCCAATGATGCGGTGCTAAATCATGTTGGTAATAACCTGCTGCAGGAAAGTATTGCATCTGGCTCTCCTGTACTGGGTCTTCCTGGAGCGGGTGGTATGGGCACCATCTCACCTTTTGCATTGGAGCAATCGAATGTGGATTTGGCTTCTGAATTTGTAAAATTGATTATTATTCAGCGTGGTTATGAGGCAAACTCAAAAACCATTCTAACAACCGATCAAATGCTTTCATCGTTGATGCAAATTAAACGTTAAGTAATTTAATCATTTAGGTTGGAATAAAAATGACACCCGTCCTTATGGCGGGTGTTTTTTGTTTGTATAAGGGAAGATAGATGCCGCGAAAATATAAATAATAAAAGTTGCATGCTTCTTGCTAGGTACTCGGTACAGATTATGGAAGAATAGTATATTGATATGGAAATCGACCTTATAGGTGTTTTCTTAGCAGGAGGAAAATGTGGATATTGCAACAGTCATAGGTATTTTGGTCGCATTTGGTTTGGTTGGTTTTGCCATTGGTGATGGTTTAATGGGTTTTGTGGATATTCCATCTGTTATGATTGTGATTGGAGGAACCGCTGGGGTAATTTTGGTTGGTTACCCACTGCAAAAGGTGATTGGGCTGATTGGTATTATTCTTAAGACATTTATGTATAAGGTTCAGGCAGGTAAGGATGTGATTGCTGAGCTTGTTGAGTTGGCGCAGGTGGTTCGTAAAGATGGTATTTTAGCCTTGGAAAGTAAGGTGGGAGATATTGAGAATCAATTTATGGCGAAGGGTCTGCAAATGGCGATTGATGGTCAAGAACCTTCCGAAATAGAAGATATTTTATATATGGAAATGGATAAAATATCGGGGCGACACCTTGAAGGCGCAGATATGTTGACTGCTTGCGGAACCTACGCGCCATCCA
>JAUZQR010000437.1 GCA_030950865.1 Mariprofundaceae bacterium
CTGAAACTATTTCCCCTGCCCAACAACGCTCCATCCAAGAGTTAGTCTCTAAGCTATCCATCGAAGATAAAGCCTATGCCAAACGCTATGGCGCAATCAAAACGCATTTCAAAGTCGCTAAATACAATCAGTTGCTTGCCAGTCAATTTGATGAAGCCATCGAAATACTTCAAGGCGTTGTTGTTGAACAGAAAGCTATCGAACAAACCAAACCACAAGGAGTACCTGAAAATATGACCATGATTAACAGAACGAAAATTGAGACTGCCTTACTTGCAGTTGATGCGGCCGCATCACGATGTAATGAGATTCAAGAAGTGGAGCGTTTATTTGAGGTTGCCGAAGAAGCACAAAAAACAGCAATCAAAGCATTGTATAATTATCGCCGTGGTGCAGTCAATGCCATTAACACCGCCGCTTTTCATGCACGCAATATTAGCAGCAAAATAAACTAAGGAGAAACCATGAATTTAAATAATCTAACTGCGACCCTTGATAAACGCAGTCACCAGCGCAACCAATGTGCCGCCACCAAGCATGAGCGATGCAGCAACCTGATCAATAACAGCAAGGTAAACACTGGCAAGAATGCCCGACAAGCCAATCGTAAGGGCAAAGATTTGACCAAGCAATGTTTCACGGTGCATACGTTCCATCGCTTTTTTCTCTTGGTTTCTTCGATGTTCAGATTCTATTTCAGCCAATCTAAGAATGCGCTCTGCTGCACCAGGTATTACTTCATTGTATGCAGCGAAATCATTGGGAGCTGGAAGAGGTCCACTATGGTGGCTAACAACCTCTTGTTGAATCACTACAGAGCTTTTTCCCTTCTTACGAGTTGGTTTCGGTTTGCTTTGTCTCTGCATCAATTACCTTCATTGCTGAGCGTATGTCATCACCAACACGCTGGAAATCACGCGCCAATATCTCTTGTGGCGAGTGCTTAGGAATCATATCAAAATAATTATTATGAGGTGCAATGTTAAGCACCCCACCAAAACCATGCAGAAAGTTTTTTATTGATTCACCCATGCGGCAATGATGAACAACTTTGGGCAGATGGTCAAAGATACAAGGAGAAACCATGAATTTATACAGCTTTACAGGGCGACTTGGGCGAGATTCTGAAACACGATTTACTGCAGGTGGCATGGCGATTTGCTCATTCACCACTGCCGTAGATTTTGGCTTTGGCGATAAGAAAGGCACGAACTGGATTAGATGTTCTTTGTTTGGAAAGCGTGCAGAAGGTCAGTTGCCGAAATACTTGGTGAAAGGCACACAGGTTGCCATTAGCGGCGAACTTCGCGTTCGTGAATATGATGATAAGGATGGGATTAAACGGACATCCGTTGAGGTGTCAGTCGATAAGCTTGATTTAATCGGTGGGCGAAATGATGCGGCGCAAGGGCAACCACAAGGTGGGCAAC
>JAUZQR010000438.1 GCA_030950865.1 Mariprofundaceae bacterium
ATGTCCAGTGCCGCAGTGAAAGCTGGTGATGAAGTTGAATACAATCAGTTGATTGGACGTGTAGGTTCCACTGGGCATTCCACAGGCCCACATTTGCACTTTGAAGTGCGTCGTTTTGGAAAAGATTTAAACCCTTCAACATATTTACCCAAAGGCTAGCTTTCAGAGTTTAGAAATGAATGATTGTTTTTTGTTGAAAACGACGCTCACCCTTTAGGTTATAGTCTCTATCTTAGGGGGGATAAGCCATGAGAACTCTGAATACCGATGAAAAAATAATTAAATAGAAACACTACTGTCCAACGAAAACAACCCCTCGTCACTTCCGCGAAGGCGGGAATGGCGAGTAGAACAAGATGTTCTTTACTGTCTCACAGCATTATACCATTAAAAAAACAGTTGCAATGCCATTGATAAATCACCCGTTTATCAACTTTTCATCGGACAGAAGTGATGACTTAATACTTAACTTGCACGTGCTGACGCAATCGCTGCCATATTCACAATATCATCGACACTGGCACCTGTTTGCAATACGTGAACCTGTTGTGGAAGCCCAATTAGAATAGGACCAATAGCAGTGCCTTTACCCAATTCTTTGAGTAATTTATAAGAAATATTACCAGCCTGCATGGTTGGGAAAATCAATACATTGGCAGCGCCTTTGATATGTGAAAAAGGGTATTGTGCCAAAATATCTGGATTTACGGCAGTATCAGCTTGCATTTCACCTTCCACGGCTAGTTCAGGGTGTTCGTGGTGCAAAATCTGAACGGCATCGGCGACCTTTTTAGCTTCTGGATGGGACGCACTGCCAAAGTTTGAGAAGGAAAGCATGGCAATGCGCGCTTCACAACCTAATGCAGCAGTGGTTTCTGCTGTAAGCACTGCCAATTCAGCCAGTTGTTCCGCATTCATATCCACATTCACAGTACAATCAGCCATGAAATAGGCGCGTTCTTCCATGACCATCATATACATGCCATAAACATGGTGACGTTTGCCTGTGGTACTGTCATGCCCTAAAACTTGTAAGACGGGACGAAGCACATCGGGGTAATGCGCGGTGCGCCCTGATAACATGCCATCGGCAAAGCCTTGGCGCACCATCATCGCTGCCAAGGTATTACGATCATGACGCAAATCTTTGGCTGCATCTTGGCGTAAGGTTCCCTGACGTTTACGATCAAAATACCAAGCATCAGCAAGGCTTTCAAAACGCGAATCTTCCAAGTGTGGATCCAAAATTTCAATGCCGTCAGCACTCAAGTGCATAGCATTTAACTGGGCTTTAATGGTATCGGGGTTACCCATCAAAATTGGCTTGGCAACACCTTCGTCGCGCATAATCGTTGCAGCACGAATCACAGTTTCATCTTCACCTTCAGGCAAGACCAGTTTAAGCGGTTGATGTTTGGCTTTTTCGTTTATCATACGCATAAATGTGCGTGATTGATCAATGCGATCACCCAAGCTTTCAGCATAAGCGGCATAGTCTTCAATCGGTTTGCGAGCCACACCAGTCTCGCTTGCAGCTTTGGCAACAGCAGCAGGTACGACTTCAATCAAACGTGGGTCAAAAGGTTTGGGTAGGATGTATTTAGGGCCAAAGCGTAGCTCTTTTTCACCATAAGCTTTTAACACAGAGGCAGGGACTTCTTCACGCGCCAATTCAGCAAGGGCGTAAACAGCAGCGAGCTTCATTTCTTCATTAAATGTGGTGGCTCGTGCATCGAGTGCGCCACGGAATAGGAATGGGAACCCCAATACGTTGTTCACCTGATTGGGGTGATCGGAACGTCCTGTTGCCATGATTAAATCAGAGCGTGTTTGCATGGCTAGCTCGTAATCAATTTCTGGGTTGGGGTTTGCCATAGCAAATACGATGGGTTTACCTGCCATGCTTTGTAACATTTCAGGCTTGACTACATTGCCCTGTGATAGCCCCACAAATACATCTGCATCAACCATGACTTCTTCAAGGTTTTGGGCTTTTGTACCATTGGCAAAATAAGCTTTGTGTGGCGGCAATTCTTCATCACGGTTGTTGTGAATTACACCTTTGCGATCAAGGAAGAAGATATGTTCATGCTTGGCACCGAGTTGTTCAATCAGCTTCATGCAAGCAAAACCAGCCGCGCCAGCACCCAAACATACAATTTTTACATCTTCAATATTCTTTTCCTGTAATTTCAAAGCATTGATAAATGCCGCAGCCATAATCACTGCCGTACCATGTTGATCATCATGCAATACAGGGATATTCATGCGTTTTTTGAGTTCTTCTTCGATGATAAAACATTCAGGCGCTTTAATATCTTCTAAATTGATGCCGCCAAAGGTGGGCTCAAGGCGTGCAACAGTTTCCACAAAAGCCATAGGGTCAAGCTCATCAACTTCCAAGTCGAATACATCAATATCAGCAAAACGCTTGAACAAGACACCTTTGCCTTCCATCACAGGTTTTCCAGCCAATGCACCGATGTTTCCTAAGCCTAAAACTGCTGTGCCGTTACTAATCACTCCAACCAAGTTAGCACGTGATGTATATTCATCTGCTAACTCAGGATTTTTCTCAATTGCCAAGCAAGGCTCTGCCACGCCAGGTGTGTATGCCAAGGATAAATCGCGTTGGGTGATACATGGTTTGCTAGCACGAACACTGATTTTTCCGGGTGTAGGAAGGCGGTGGTAATCCAATGCATCTTGACGTAACAAGGCTTTTTTCCGATCTTCGTTTTTCTCGTTGCTTGGCATGGAGGCTCCTAACTGTCACTGCTAATAGATAAGTGGTCGCACCATAACATGAAACAAACGTGCAAATGAAGTGTTTTTCCGTAAGTGTGATGGCTCGGAGGTGAGATAAGATGAACGCAGCGATTCGTGTTGGTATTGCAGGAGCTGGGGCAGTCGGTTGTTTTTACGGCTTGGCATTGCAGCGTGCAGGGTTGGATGTGGTGTTTTTAGCACGTGGTGCGCATTTGCAAGCATTACAGAGTACGGGTTTGTTGTATGAAAGTGCTGGAAAGCAGGATGTTTTTACGGTGTCTGCCAGTGATGATGTGCAAGTATTGGCAGACTGTGATGTAATTTTATTAAGTTGTAAAACCACGCAGCTTGATGCGATGTGCCAGTCGTTATTAAATATTGTGAAACCAAATGTAACGTGGCTAACGTTGCAAAATGGTGTGCAAGCCGCTGATCAGGTTTCGGCATATTATCCCAAGCATGATGTGCTGGCGGCATCGGCATTTATTGGTGTGCGCATTGAAAAAGCGGGACATATGATTCATTCAGCAGCGGGTCATATTCGCCTTGGTATTTGGCATAAAGGTGGTGATGATGTGTTGTTATCATTGCAGAATGCTTGGCAGAAAGCTGATGTGGATGCCAAGCTTGAGAGGGATATGCATGCGGTTGTATGGCAGAAAATGCTTTGGAACTGTGGTTTTAATGCCATCACGGCACTCACGCAGTGTTACGCTCGTGATGTGGCTTTACATGCTGATATGATAGCTTGGGTAAAAGCTGTAATGTTAGAGGTGATGGCAGTTGCTTCTGCGATGGGGATTCAACTTGATGCACGTATGATGGAGAAACATATACAGATGACGTGCGAAGCAGGTGAGGTGAAAAGCAGTATGTGGCAGGATATGTCGCATAAAAAAGCAACAGAAATTGCGGTGATGAATGGCTATATTGCAGAGCAGGGTAAGCGGCTTGGCATTGCCGTGCCCATCAATACGATGTTGGCGAATATGATAGACATGGCAGAAGGAGCATATCTTG
>JAUZQR010000044.1 GCA_030950865.1 Mariprofundaceae bacterium
GTGCGTGAAGAGCTGGGGCATTATATTCATGCTATGCCTTGTCCTTCGTGTGAAGGCACACGACTTAATCGCTCTGCACGTCATGTGTTGGTCGGTAATTTGTCGATTTCAACGGTCTGCCGTTTGCCTTTGCATGAAGCTGAGCAGTGGATTAGTCATTTAGAGCTTAATGCCCAAGATCAAACAATCGCTGAAAAAGTCGTGGAAGAAATTGCCGCACGTTTGGGTTTTATGACCGAAGTGGGACTGGATTATTTAAGTTTAGAACGCACTGCAGGCACCCTTTCAGGTGGCGAAGCACAGCGTATTCGGCTTGCCACACAAATTGGTTCTGCGCTAGTCGGGGTATTGTATATTCTTGATGAACCTTCGATTGGTTTGCATCAGCGGGACAATGATAGGTTATTGACAACATTAAAGCGACTTCGTGATTTGGGTAATTCGGTGATTGTCGTCGAGCATGATGAAGATGCAATTCGTCATGCAGACTTCATTGTTGATATGGGACCCTTGGCGGGTGAACATGGTGGTGAAATCGTGGCACAAGGTGACTTCACAACTATTTTGGCATCGAATACACTTACCGCTGATTATTTATCGGGTAGAAAATCTATTGTTGTGCCCAAGCGTCGAAAAGTCGATAAAAAACATCCTATGATTGGTATTGAAGGGGCATGTGAACATAATTTAAAGGATATTAGAGCATTGTTCCCTATTGGACGATTAAGCTGTATTACAGGTGTATCGGGTTCTGGTAAATCGACGATGATTTTGGATACGTTATACCGTGCTTTTGCCCGTCATCAGGGGCTAAAAACAGACAGAGTTGGTCAGCATACATCGCTTATTGGTGCAGAGCTTATCAACAAAATCATTGATATTGATCAAAGCCCTATTGGGCGTACACCGCGCTCCAATCCAGCGACTTATACAGGGATTTTCACGCCTATTCGTGAGTTGTTTGCAGGTGTGCCTGAATCGAGAGCACGCGGTTATAAACCAGGTCGTTTTTCGTTTAATGTCAAAGGTGGACGCTGTGAAGCATGTCAGGGTGATGGCATCATCAAGGTTGAAATGCACTTTTTGCCAGATGTGTATGTGCATTGTGAGACTTGCCAAGGTAAACGTTACAATCGTGAGACCTTGGATGTGCGTTACAAAGGTAAAACCATTGATGACGTGCTGAATATGACGGTGGATGAAGGGTTTGAATTTTTTGAGGCGATTGCTCCTTTAAAAACGCGATTAAGAACATTGCAACAAGTGGGTTTGGGTTATATTCATTTGGGTCAGGCTGCGACCACGCTTTCAGGTGGCGAAGCACAACGTGTGAAACTTGCCAAAGAGCTGGCAAGACGTGCCACAGGCGACACATTATATATCTTGGATGAGCCGACGACAGGTTTACATTTTGCGGACGTTGCGAAGTTGCTTGAGGTTTTACATGCTTTGGTGAATCACGGAAATACGGTATTGGTGATTGAACATAATTTGGATGTGATTAAAACCGCCGACTGGGTTGTTGATATGGGGCCAGAAGGTGGTGATCGGGGCGGCGAAGTGCTGGTTTCGGGGACACCAGAAGATGTGGTGGCATGTGCTAAATCATGGACAGGTCAATACCTAAAAGATTGTTTATCTTAACCTTTTTATTATTGAACTGTTTTGATGATATAACCAAGCTTGGGTTGTTGTGTGAGTTCCATACCATTGAGTGCAGCAATACGGTCGGCAGTAAAACGACCAAGTATTTGATTTGATTGACGCGCTAGGGATGTCCAAGAATCCCCTTTTTTCCATATGTGTAGCGCAATGCGTGGGATGCCACCTGATTTTTTTTCATCGTAAAACTTTAAAGAGCTTCGAATGCTTTTGAAATCAGATTCGTACTGATCAACATCGTTACGTGGTGCCCACATAAAGAGCAAAAAAGCTTGTGAACCTTTGAGCCATACCGTGGCATCAATATAGGCCTGGCTTACGTGAGGAGCACTGGCTTTAACTCGTGCATGAGCAGATGGGTAACCCATGACTGTGCTTGATGTTAGATTTTCAATATGACGCTTAGGAAAGATTGATTCTAATAATTTCGAAGCAGTACGGCGTTTGCTTAAAGGTTTGATGGAAAGCTCGAAATAGACCTTTTTCTGACGTATACGAGCAGTGACAGCTTGTGGAGTATTTTTAATCACCCAACGTTTGGGAAATTTAAGTTGTAAATTCAAGTCTGGATGTAAAAAACGTTGCCCAACAACAGCACCTTGTTCGGGGTTATCTGCATAAGGATAACCATTCACTGCTGCCAACATGCGTTGGTGATTTATCAAGCCTTCATTGCCTGATGCACGAGCCTGTTGGCTTGCTAGTGCAATGCGTTTTTTGGTTTCGGGGTGACTGGCAAAGGCACCGTGATATTCATTTACTTTATCACCGACATCTTTTTTCTCTTTGTTATCAATTTCTTCTAAGCGTTTAAGTGTTGCCAATAGTTGTATGACCGCAGCTGGATCATAACCAGCTTTGGGGATATATTTAATAGCTAAATCATCGGCTTGTAACTCTTGGTCGCGACCATAACCACTGATAAAAGAGGCTGCCAAAAGATTGGTAAGGCTAGAGGCACCTGGTCGTATAGGAACAAAAATTGACGTGATAGCCATGCCCAGTTGATAGCCTTGGATTTGGGTATAACGCTGTACAGCATGACGGGCGGTGACATGCCCAATTTCATGCCCCAGCACAGCGGCTAATTCAGCTTCGCTATTTAAATGATTTAAAAGCCCTCTATGAATATAGATGTGCCCACCAGGCAGAGCAAACGCATTGATGGTAGCATTATCAACAACGCGGAAGTGGTAAAAAAGTTCAGGTCGATCAGCAACTTTGGCAACACGTTGCCCCACTTCATTAACAAATACAGCGAGGGGATCTTTTTCATCCAGTAATGGAAGTTGTTGATTGTACTGTGCTGCTAGTTTTAGTCCCAATGCCAGCTCAGTCTTTTCTGACATCAAAACAAAGTCATTGTTTTTACTTGCAGGGTTGGTTGCACAGGCAGATAAGCATGCGGCAAGCATCAAAAATAATATATATTTAATAGCCATTCATGAGCTCCAAATCAGCGGGAGAATATAATGTTAAGAAAAATCTATCTTTGCTGGATATGCGAATTTTACCGCGAACGATGATGTCTTGACTTTTTTTCAACTGGGGAGGTTTTCTAAATCTTTTTCTATAAGCCTTTGGAATACTTACATATAGTTTCCCCAGCTTAAATCGCCAGCCTGTTGCACCTGTCACTTTTGTTAGTTTACCTTGAACGACACGAAACTGACCAATATTCTTGCCAGATATGCGCTTGGCATTTAGTAGTTTAAAACGTGATGTATTCCAAATACCCAATTTTTGAGTGCGAGCAATACGCTCTTCTTTTAATAGTTTTTTTGTCCAACGAACATTGGGTTCAAAGGTGTAGACATGGGCATAACCCTTTTTTAGAAGCCAGCCATTCACCCATAAGCCATCACGCATCCATACTTGTGCGAGTGTGCGTTTATAACGATCATTTTTCTCTTTATCAAAACGCAGGCGCACTTGTTTGCCTAGAATAAGTTTGCTTAGTGCTTCTTTGGCTTTTTTTCCACCGACTTGTCCAGGCTCATCTCTATGGCGGGTTTCAGGGGTGTTTAATCCAAGCAGGCGGATTTTTTCGCCATTGCGTGTTTTAAATGTGTCGCCGTCATACACCTTGGCAACGGTTACCCAACGCGCTTCTCCAATGAATGACAATGTGCCTGCTAATGTGATGCTTGGCAGGCATATCATGAAAAACAGCATGGCTGCTGCTTTCATATATTTTTTAAGAGCTCTTATGATTGTAAACTTCCTACAAGTTCGTTGTAAGACTTTATATCATGACGGGCGAGATAATTACGAAGACCATCACAGACTTTGCCACAAATAAGTGGGTCATAAAATAACCCTGTACCAATGCCAAGGGCATCAGCACCTGTGATAGCAAATTCAATGGCATCATTGCTTGTGGTAAGGCCACCTTGCCCTAAGATAGGAATGTTATGTTTGGCTGAAACGGCACGGGTTTGGTGAATTTTCCAAAGTGCGACAGGTTTGATGGCTGGACCTGATAGCCCGCCAGAGATATTGCCTATGATGGGCGCGCGCTTTTCAATATCCACAGCCATGCCAACCAATGTATTAATCACTGAAAGTCCATCTGTACCTGCTTCAATAACCAAACGTGCAGTTTCTGCAATATCGGCATTGTTGGGGGACAGCTTGGTAATCAAAGGCTTGTTGGTCATGGGGCGCATGGCCGCGACCACTTTTGCTGCCATTTCAGGGTTATTACCAAAATGTACACCGCCTTCTTTAACATTTGGACAAGAAATATTGATTTCAATGGCTGTAACAGGCGAGTCATCATACATGCGTGCGACTTCGGCATAATCGTCCAAGGATGAGCCATTGGCATTTGCCCAGAACTGTGTTTCATGGTGGGGGAGATTGGGAAGAATTTCATCAATCACATAACGTGTGCCAGGGTTTTGTAGCCCAATAGCATTGAGCATGCCTGATGGGGTCTCGTAAACGCGATGTGGGGCATTGCCCATGCGTGGTTCAACCGTTGTGCCCTTGAGAATAACCGCGCCAACATCTTTGTTTGAGAAACCTTCTATGCGGGTGTATTCCTCACCAAAGCCTACACAACCTGAGAGTAGCACCAAGGGTGTTTGTAATTTTAATCCTGCAAAAGAGGTGGAAATATCGGGGGCGGTTGGTTCAACAGTCATGCGGCAAGCATAGCGTTTTTAATCTTGAAACACACATGCCTTATTTATGGTCTAAAGTAATGGGTATGGAGATTACCATGAAAAAAATATATTCGATGATTTGCTTGATGTTGATATGCGTGCTGTTTCCTCTTCAAGGTTTTGCTGGTGATAAGGTTAAGGCACAAAATAAAGTGGATGAAGCACGTGATGTTATTGTAGATATTATGAGTAAACCTGATGAAGGTATTCCGCCAAGCTTGTTGCGTAAGGTAGCTGCAGTAGCGATTTTCCCAGGTGTTGTGAAGGCGGGTTTTGTATTGGGTGGAAAATATGGGCGAGGTGTGATTCTTAAACATAACCCAAAGCGTAATACATGGTCAGCGCCTGCTTTTTATTCCATTGGCGCTGCATCCATAGGTTGGCAAATTGGAGCGCAATCAACGGATTTGATACTTTTAATTCGTAGTAAACGTGGGTTGAAATCGCTGATGAACAGTGAGTTCACCTTGGGTGCTGATGCTGCTGTTGCCGCAGGTCCTGTTGGCCGTAGGGCTGAGGCTTCAACCGATGCTAGTTTGAAAGCAGAAATTTTATCGTACTCACGGAGTCGTGGTTTATTTGCAGGTGTTTCGTTAGAAGGGGCAAAAATCAATGTGTTGGAATCATATAACCATGCATATTATGGTAAAAAACTAAGCCCTAGCGATATTTTATTGCGACATAAGGCGCTTGCTCCGAAATCAGGCATTCGCTTGATTCATACCCTAACAAAAGCAGCAAAATAGCTTAATGTTTGAGGTGAGTTTGATGCAAGAATAACGTGTTAGTTTATCACTCGGCTTGTTGAATGCCTGCCAGATACCATGTTGGATCATTGCTGTTGGGTGCGTGACGAAAAATCCAAGTTTCATGCATTTCATGGGCTTGTGAAGCAATATTTTGAGCTTCATCATTCAGGGTTTCTTCCTTGAGCATAGCATGGAATTGAATGGCAGCCCATTCATCATCAGATTCAATCCACGTATCGATGATACTTGCTTCGAGCATGCCCACCTCAGTACGCGTTTGAACTTTACCCAATGCTTGCATATCAGATTCAATTTTATCTGCCACTTCGCTTGTGCAAAAAGAACGAATGTCTTGTATATCTTTTTTATCCCATGCTGCTTGCATGCGTATAAAAATGTCTTTGGCAGCAGGGATAAAGTGTGCATCATCAATATCAGGGCGCAACATGTGACCAGAAACTTGTGGTGAAGCCTCTGAAGATGTGAATAAATCAGGCTGTGTGGGTGTATTTTGTTGTTGATTTACTTGTTGCCCTGCATAAGCGTGTTGTTGCGTAAGCCCTTGAGCCTTACGGCGCATAAACCAAATAAAACCAAAAATAATGGCACCAATAATGAAAATATCGAAGAAATTAATACCTTCAAATGCGCCACCGAAGAACATCGCTCCCAAAAGACCACCGAGTGCCAAACCGCCAAGCATTCCCATCATGCCACCACGAGCTGGTGTAGCTGCACCTTGTTTGCTTGGTGCTGCTTTTTTCTGTTGAGACATGCGCGGGGCAGGTGCAACACTTCGTTTATTAAAACTTTTACCAAAGCTAGAGCCCATGCCAAAACGTTTGGCTTCGGCATGATTTGCACCAGAGATAACCAAACAAAATATAGCCAACATACTAAAAGCCAAAAGTTTTTTCATGATGTTTCTCCAGTAGTGTAACGTAATTGTGCAAGCCTTGCTTCAAACATGGCGTGGCG
>JAUZQR010000045.1 GCA_030950865.1 Mariprofundaceae bacterium
AGGTCGCACCATGGAAAAAGTACGCAAAACACTCAAAATGGGCTATCGCGTTTAAATATGCAGCAAGCGGCAGAAAATAATTCAGAGCAACAAATGTTTGCAGGCATGGAAACTGCACTGCCGCTCTTGCCACCTGTGCAACTGGATGCATTTGAAGGTCCGTTGGATATTTTGCTGCATCTGATTCGCAAACAGAAAATGGATATTTTTGATATTCCCATGGCAACTATCACATCACAGTATTTGGCTATTATTGACTCAAATGAAGAGCTTGATGTCGATGTGGCAGGTGAATATTTGGTGATGGCGAGCACCTTGATGCAGCTTAAGAGCCGTATGTTATTGCCACGCCAAGAAGTTGATGAAGAGGGTAATGAAATCGATCCGCGTGATGCACTGGTCGCACAACTTATTGCTTATGAGCATTACCGTATGCTGGCTGAAGAGCTGGATGAATTTCCGCGTATGCAACGTGATGTTTTCAAACGATCCATCTTCCCTGAATCAGAAAATGTTGAACGCCCCCTTCCTGAAGCTGATTTGGATGCTTTACTTGCCGCTTTCGGGCAAGTGTTAAAACGCATGAAAAGCGAAGTTTTACATCGTGTCGTACTCGAAACCATGACCGTGCGCGAACAAATTCAGTTTGTTACCGAAGCATTGCAACACGGTAGCAAACAGTTTCATGAACTATTACATGGGCAACAAGGTCGCGAAGCCTTGGTCACCACTTTTCTGGCTATTCTTGAATTATGGCGGCAACATATTATTCAAGTGATTCAAACCCAGAACAATGCATCCATCACGCTGATGTTAAGCGTTTCAAATCAAGCTGACGATAAGGTTCAAGCCTAATGCTTAGCAAAAACATTGAAGCCCTTATTTTAGCCAGTGATGAGCCATTATCCTTTGATAAACTGCGCGCATTGCTTGAACGACTCGAGCCCGTTGAATCTTCGGATGTACGTGATGCATTAAGTACGCTGGAGCATCATTATGCTGAGCGTGGTGTGCAACTCAAACAGGTTGCGGGCGGTTGGCAATTTCGTACCGCTCCTGCATGTGCTAATATTGTCGAGCAACTATGGCAAACACGCCCTGCCCGTTTATCGCGCTCGATGCTGGAAACCTTGGCTATTATTGCCTACCAACAACCCACCACACGCGCTGAGATTGAAGCATTGCGTGGCATTAAAGTCTCAAGCTCGATTATTGGAGGGCTTTTGGAACGCCGCTGGATTAAAGTCTTGGGGCGTAAAGATGTACCTGGTCGCCCACATTTGTATGGTACAAACAAACAATTTCTCGAAGATTTTGGATTAAGCTCACTGCAAGATTTACCAGACTCTTCACAACTGATGGAAGCCAATGCCATACAACAAGAAAAGCTTAACCTCCCCGAACCCACTGAAACAACGGAACACAATGACCATAAACAATAAGCCTGATCAAACGACACAAAAAATAGCCGAAGTACAAGGCGAACGTATCAATCGTTATATCGCCAGTTGTGGGCTCTGCTCACGCCGTGAAGCTGATCGCTGGATTGAAGCAGGGCGTGTATCCATGAATGGCGAAGCTGTGCAGCAGCCTGGCGTGCGTGTCTCCGCGCATGATAGTGTCAAAGTCGATGGTAAACTGATTTCAAAGAGCGATGAGAAAACATATATCATCTATAACAAACCCAAAGGGCTGTTGTGCTCTCGGCGAGATGATAAAAAACGCCCATTAATTTATGATAAACTGGATATTCCAGCCAATGTGCAGTCTATTGGGCGCTTGGACATGGATAGTGAAGGACTATTATTGCTCACAGATGATGGGGCATTGGCACAAGAGCTTATGCACCCACGCAATAAAATCCCTCGCCAATATCGCGTTCGCATTGTTGGACAACCTGATTTTGAAACACTGGCTAAATTGCGTGCTGGTGGCATCGATATGGGTGATGGCGATATGAGTGATGCTTGGGAAGTAATTGTGAGCAGTGAAAGCAAAGGACACAGCTGGATTACCTTGACCATCCATCGTGGTCGTTGGCGTGAAGTTCGACGTACCCTAAAAGCTGTAGGCCATGAAGTTCGCCGGCTTATGCGGGTTCGATTTGGCAATTTAGGGCTGGATGTTGAACTGCGCCCCGGTCAATGGCGCACACTTAAAGCCAAAGAAGTTCAAGGTCTGCAGAAACTTATCAAAACAACGTCCAAAAAAGCGCAAAAGTAATACGG
>JAUZQR010000046.1 GCA_030950865.1 Mariprofundaceae bacterium
GTATTAGCACCAACTGCATGCACCAATAATCCTGCAAATCCACAAATTGCCCCCAACGATGCGCCTTTAAGCAATGGGTCTTTTATTTCATCATAACATTGCCGCAACAACACCCATACCCGCCGCAAAAACCATAAAAACAAAAATAAACCAAACATGCCTGTTTCTAACAATACACGCGGATACTGTGCATCCAAGAAGGGTCCGCCAGTTACACCAACACCCACCAAAGGATGTTCGGGAAAGTATTTCGTTAACACACTATTCCATGACTTTAATCGCTCACTTGTTGAAGTATCAATGCTCATACCACCAACAGACATCTGCCCTTGTTGCTTCGACTGATTAAATGTAAACATCACCCTATCAATCACGTTTTGAGGCAATACAAAAGGTAAAAGCACCATACCCACCAAACAACTTGCAATTAATAACCGTTTATTTTGAGATAAGAAAATAAAAAATAATATCGCAACAGCAAATGATAAATAAGAACTGCGCGACTCAGTAAAAGCCAAAGGCACTAAAATAATTCCCATTGAAAATAATAACAAATACCAACGCCTACCTTTTCCAGTATGCAAAAACATTCCCAAAACCACTGAAAACATAAGAACAAGATAACCACCGAAAGTATTCGGCTCACCTAATTCACCTTCAAATGGTGCTGATACACGTGCGCCAGATGGAATCTGAGCAATACCAGCCAAACTTGCTAACACGCATGTTATCAACATGATTAAAAGATAACGTTTGATGGTATCTTCATCATGCAAATGGTTAATAATCATATAAAAAAGAACGAAGAATTCTAAATATTTGATAATAAAAAAGAAGCCATATCCGCCTACTCGCCCCGCAAACACTCCTATAATTGTCGCAAACAATGCAGCGAGCCAATACCAAGCAATAGGTTTATTAATCGGCGTTTCGCGAATCACTCCCAGTTCTTTAAAAATAGCCATGCGAAACATCCATGTAACGCATACCAAGGTAAGTAAAATATCATCCAAACGTAATGTGACACCACGTGACTCTGTAGTATTGACCAGACCACTTGCCAGTTGAGCCTGCGTAGCTCCGCCAAAGGTTAATTCTGGAGATAATAGCGTTGATAAAATCAATAAATATAACGTCAGTTCAATACTACTAAAAGCTACCACCAACATCATCAAACCACCAACCAATGCGATGGGACCTCGAATCAAATCTGGTGCTAACACATA
>JAUZQR010000047.1 GCA_030950865.1 Mariprofundaceae bacterium
AAACCACCAACTGGCGAAGTATTGCGTATTGACCGTATTGAAGAGATTCATGCAGCATTGCCAAACACTCACTTGGTTATGCACGGCTCTTCTTCTGTACCACAAGAATGGTTGGCAACAATCAATGAATATGGTGGCGACATGGGCGAAACGTATGGCGTTCCTGTTGAAGAAATTGTTAAAGGCATCAAATCTGGTGTTCGTAAAGTAAATATCGATACAGATTTGCGCATGGCTTCTACAGGTGCGGTTCGTCGTCACCTGAAAGAAAATCCATCCAACTTTGACCCACGTAAATTCTACAAAGCAGCCAAAGATGCTATGAAAGACATCTGTAAAGCTCGTTTTGAAGCATTTGGTTCCGCTGGACAAGCTTCCAAAATCACAGTTCGTTCTTTGGAAAGCATGATTAGCTACTACAAATAAGCAGAAAATAAAAACTTATTTTCTTATAAAAAGGCGGCCTTCGGGTCGCCTTTTTTCGTTAAGTACTCCCCCTATCCTAGCTGCGCCGAAGCGTCGGCTAGCAAAAGGTTAAACGCAGTAACTTTGCTAGCTGTAAGTGTAGGGGATAAGCAGATAGCTCGGGTGCCTTTTTTGACTCGCCACATCCTTGTGGCTCACCATCAGGGCGAGCTAAAGCTCGTCTACATTATCTATCCTGAAAATATATGATTCATTTTTTTGCAGAAAAGAAATGAATAGCAATATCGACAAACCCCTTATCTATATTAAAAATATAAGCCCTAACATCGTTACTACTTACAAGCTTGGCATTGAAGAAGGCTGCTTTGCGTAACACTTTTGCGTTTGTCGAACGCATCAAAAATCGCTATCATGCAGCTTCTACAAGGAGGGCTGTTCATTTGTTCAAACGTATTCTGATTGCCAACCGTGGCGAATGTGCTATTCGTGTGATTCGTGCCTGTAATGAGTTGGGCATTGAGTCTGTTGCTATCTATTCCGAGCCTGACAGTCATGCCTTGCATGTCAAAAAAGCAGATCAAGCCATTCTTATTGGTCCTGACCCTGTTAAAAGTTATCTAAACATCCATCGTATTGTTGATATTGCTATCAAAATTGGTTGTGATGCTATCCATCCTGGTTATGGTTTTTTATCCGAAAACTCCGAATTCGCGCAAGCAGTTTTGGATGCAGGCATCACCTATATTGGCCCATCCCCTGATGCGATTGAAAATATGGGAAGCAAAACAAATGCTCGCACAGCCATGTTGGCAGCCAATATCCCTTGTATTCCAGGTACTGAAGCATCATTGGTTAGTGTAGAAGAAGCTGTTGAAACAGCACAAAGCATGGGTTATCCCGTCATGCTAAAAGCTTCTGCTGGTGGTGGAGGACGTGGTATTCGTCGTTGTGATAATGATACTGAAGTCGTTGAAAATTATGAACTTACCACCCGTGAAGCCACAGCTGCATTTGGTAATGGCGAATTATTCATGGAAAAATGCATTGTAGAGCCTCGCCATATTGAGTTTCAGATTTTAGCCGACTCGCATGGCAATTGTGTGCATTTGTATGAGCGTGACTGCTCCATTCAACGCCGCAATCAAAAACTCATTGAGATTGCGCCATCCAATTATATTGATGATGATTTACGCCAACGCATGGGGGATACTGCTGTCAAAGCCGCTCTTGCCGTCGGCTATGTCAATGCTGGAACCGTAGAATTTCTCGTCGATAAAAATCATGACTTCTATTTCATGGAAATGAATACACGTTTGCAAGTAGAGCATACCATTACCGAAGCCATTACAGGTGTGGATATTGTTGCAGAACAGGTTTCTATTGCGGCAGGAAACGCATTACCATTTAAGCAAGAAGACATCACTGTGCGTGGTCATGCAGTTGAATTCCGAATCAATGCGGAAGATCCTAAAAATGATTTTTTTCCAACACCAGGTCGTATCACCCGCTATCACTCTGCTGGTGGTCCTGGTGTGCGTGTCGATGGTTGTGTTTATCCAGGCTATGTCATTCCGCCTTTTTATGATTCCATGTGTGCCAAACTCACCATTTGGGGCCCTGACTGGAAACATACCGTCAAACGTTGCCAGCGTGCACTAAAGGAATATGACATTCGCGGTGTTAAAACCACACTACCCTTTTATCGTCATATTGCCGCATCTGAAGTCTTTCTTGACGGACAATTTGATACAGGATTTTTAGAAAACTATTCTGAGCTGCTTGACTATAAAGATTTTGAAGCCCGTGAAGATATTGCTGTAGCTGTAGCCATTGCAATTGCTGCACATGCTGGTCTATAAGAACACGAATCGTAGGAAAAGGATTTAACATGACTCAAAAGAAAAAACTCGCCATTACTGAACTTGCCCTACGCGATGGACACCAATCCCTATTGGCAACACGCATGCGCTTGGACGATATGTTACCCATCTGTGAAAAGCTTGATGCCATTGGTTATTGGTCCATTGAAGCATGGGGTGGAGCAACCTTTGATACCTGCTTACGTTATCTAAAAGAAGGTCCATGGGTTCGTTTACGTGAACTTAAAAAAGCCTTGCCAAATACACCCATCCAAATGCTTTTACGTGGTCAAAATCTACTTGGTTATCGTCATTATGCCGATGATGTAGTAAGAAAATTTGTTGATATGGCTGCCGCCAATGGTGTTGATGTATTCCGCACATTTGATGCTATGAACGATATACGTAACGTTCGCACTGCGATTACACAGGTTAAAGCCAACAATAAAATTGCTGAAGGTACAATTTGTTATACAACCAGCCCTGTACATACCTTGGAATACTTTATTGACCTTGCTAAAGGCTTTGAAGATATGGGGTGCGATACCTTGGCAATCAAAGATATGGCGGGCTTATTAACCCCAGCAGCAACACGCGAGTTAGTGACTGAACTTAAAAAATCCATCAATATTCCATTGCACTTGCATTGTCACTCAACATCGGGTGTATCAGAAATGGTACAGTGGGAAGCCGTGCATGCTGGCTGTGATATTATTGATACAGCGATTTCACCACTTGCAGGCGGCACGTCTCACCCAGCTACAGAATCCATGGTTGCTGCGTTTGCAGAAACCGAATTTGATACAGGTCTAAACCTTGAGGCACTGCAAGATGTCGCTGCATATTTCCGCGAAGTTCGTAAAAAATATGCGCGTTTTGAATCTGATGTTACTGGCGTTGATACGCGTGTATTTATCAATCAAATTCCAGGTGGCATGATTTCAAATCTTGCCCACCAGTTAAAAGAACAAGATGCCTTGGATAAAATGGATCAAGTATTGGAAGAGATTCCACGTGTTCGTAAAGATTTTGGTTATCCATCCTTGGTTACACCAACCAGCCAAATTGTTGGTACGCAGGCTGTATTAAATGTCGTATCTGGCAAAAAATACAAGGTTATCACCAATGAAACCAAAGGTTATTTAAAAGGTATGTACGGCAAAGCCTTGGGTGAAATCAATGAAGATGTTCGCAAACTTGCGCTAGGCGATGAAGAACCAATCACCGTGCGCCCTGCTGACCTTATACCCGATGAGTTGGATGCTTTGACCCGTGAAATCGGCGATAAAGCCAAATCAGTT
>JAUZQR010000048.1 GCA_030950865.1 Mariprofundaceae bacterium
GCTAGCATATCAAACAATTCTGCCCAACTTAGGTCCGATATCTTTCGCACTATTCAAAAAAACTGTCAGCTTAGTGAAGAAGATTTGAAAGAGATAAGAATTGTCTCACATAACAATCCCGTTTTCTATGAAATATGGGTATTTAATGATAAGCTATCTAAACGTAAAGATAAAACATCTGGCTTGTCAGTTATTATGACACAACTGGCTAATGGGGGCGGTGTTGATATGAATTTTATCGGAAGGTGCCACGCAGAAGAGGCAACTACCTTCTATATAGATAGTTAGGTAATACTGTTGCTGAAATTAACTGAATATTTAATAAGGCAACTCGCTATAACTATAAGCATAAATATGGTTGGGGTCATTGAATTGAGTCAGTAAATGCAAGGGCTGAAATACAGCTTGTAGAGCGGTGTTTTGCCATAGTTTTGCATATTGATTACTGCCCATTAGTGTTGTTTGTAATTCTGCCAATGCATCAGCATCACCGAGCAGCTTCTCGGCAATCATTTCAGGGAAGCTGAGTGGTAGTTTGACTTCTTCGAGTTGATAATTATCGCTAATACCACCGCGCTTGGCTGCGGATTTGATGGCATCTTGCAAATTACCAAGTTGATCAACCAGCCCCAAACGATGGGCATCTACACCGCTCCAAACCCGCCCTTGCGCAATGGCTTCCACATCGGCCACTTTCATATGGCGACCTGTTGCGACAAGATGGATAAAGCGCTTATAAATATGATCCACACCCATTTGAATGACGGCTCCCATATCTTCGGACAATGGCATATCTGTGCGCATTGCGCTTGCCATTTTTGTGGTGCCGACACCATCGGTATGAATACCCATGTTATTCAAAGCATGGGTGAAATTGGGAATCATGCCAAACACGCCGATGGAGCCTGTTAATGTTGTGGGTTGTGCCCAAATTTCATCGGCAGTTGCGGCAATCCAATAGCCACCTGAAGCGGCAACGCTACCCATAGAAACCACAACAGGTTTGCCCGTAGCACGTAAACGTGCGACTTCTTTGCGCACGACTTCTGAAGCAAGTGCAGAGCCGCCAGGGCTATCAATGCGTAACACAACTGCTTTTATTTGCTCATCTTTTTGTGCTTTGCGTAATAATTTCGTAAGTGTTTTACTGCCAATGCTGCCAGCAGGTTGTTCACCATCTAAAATAGGGCCACTTGCAACAATCAATCCAACTTTTGCTTTATCGGATGGTTCATTGTCTTCATTTGCAGCTAATTTCAAATAATCTTTGCTGCTGATGGACGGAATATCGTCTTGTTTCGACCATTTGAGTTGTTTGAGCAAGTATGCTTCGGCATCACTTTCATCACCCAGTTGATCAACCAGATTTTCCGCTTTAAATAACGCTGCTGTATCGCCCTGATGTTGGCTTAAAAAGCTTTCTGAGTTATCAAGAATTTGCTGTAGGCGAGCACTTTTAATATTACGCATGCTGGCGATGTCTTGTTTGTAGGCATGCCATAAACTGCCCAGCCAGACACTGTTTGATTTACGGTCTTCATCGGACATGGAATCACGAATAAATGGCTCAACAGCAGATTTATATTCGCCCACACGGAACACATGCACATCGACATTGAGTTTATCCAGTGCTGAGCGAATATAATTACGATAAACGGAGAAACCAGTCAGTTCAATCATGCCCATGGGATGCAAAAATACGGTATTTGCACTTGCCGCCAAATAATATTGTGATTGGCTGTAGGCATTGCCAGATACCAAGACAGGCTTGCCACTTTGTTTAAAATCTTCAATCGCAGCACGCAATATTTGTAACTTTACCAAAGAGGTGCGCTGCAATGCTTTCAAATCCAATTTGACTGCCAGGATATGCTCGTCATCACGGGCTAGCTCTAACGCTTTGGTCAAATCACGCAGTTTTGATTGATTTGCATCTGGAAAAGCGAAGGGAAAGGCATCGGCAGACGGCTGGCTTATTTGCTCGACCAGTTGCCCTTGAGGTTTGATAAGTAATACGGCTTCATCAGGCAACTCTGGTTTGCTTTGAAAGATAGCGACAAGGATAAGTATTAAAAATACGGCGAAAAACAGGTTGATAAATAGGCGGCGAATAGCATCCAATATGCGTAAGCTACCCGAGAATAATCGTTTCATATTGTTCGCTCCTACAGATGTTCTAATTAGCCAGCAACGATGGCAGCTTGGCTTGTGCTGTGCAAGACGTAGCATTGCGAATATTCAAGCAACGAAAGTGAGGCGCAGGATACCATGGATATATTACAGTCGATTATTCTAGGGCTGATTGAAGGCGCGACAGAATTTCTGCCGATTTCTTCGACTGGGCACATGATTGTTGCCAGCCAGTGGTTGGGCATTGCGCAAAATGAAGAAAACAAAGCCTTTGAAGTGATTATCCAGTTGGCGGCAATTTTGGCAGTGGTTGCCAACTATCGCGAAAAATTCTCTTTTGTGTATTTGGATTTATGGAAAAAAGTTGTCTTGGC
>JAUZQR010000049.1 GCA_030950865.1 Mariprofundaceae bacterium
GGGCTGTGCTGTTAGGTCAACTTGGCGTGGTGGAATTTCACGACCTTGCATATCCATTTCAATGTGTACGACAGGGCGTAAGGGTAAACGCGGGTGAACACGGATGACCATGCCAATTTCCCCAGAGTTAAGTTGCACATATGTGCCAATAGGGTAAAGCGAAATAGATTCAATGAGTGCTTTGAGCATGATGGGGTCAAACGATTTTTTATGATGTTTAACGATCTCGCGAATAGCATCTCGGGGTAATAAACGTGCGCGATATGGGCGATAATGAATCAGTGCTTCAAACATGGATAGTACACCTGTTAAGCGAGCACTCCATGCAATATCGGAGCCTGACAAACCACTTTCCCCGCGACCATCATAACGCTCAGAGCTTTGTGATGCAGCTTGTAAGATACAGGGGTCGGTCACATTACATTTCTCGAGGAAATGATAACCATTTTGAGTAGACTTTTTAATTTCAGTTAATTCAGATTTGTTAAGGCGTTCTTTTTTACTGCGAATATCATGTGAGACTTGCGCCATACCGATATGGTGTAGCATACCAGCGAGGGTATGAGCGCGTAACTCATCATGGTCGAGTTTTAAACGTTGCCCAGCCTTAATGGCGTAAAGCATCATTAAGATAGATTTTTGCACCAAACTTCCAAGGTCGTCATCAATAAGTCTTATGTGTTGCGTCTGCTGAGCAATATTTAATTCCAATGCGTTCATCATGCTTTGCTGTTTATCATGAACCAGCTGAGCTAATAACTTGCGAATACACTTGGATAAAGGGCTGATATCGCAAGCGATGTCTTTTTGAGCATGTTGAAAAAGTGTGAGTACATGTTGTGTGCAGTCATTCAACCAATCATCATCAGAGCTGGGCAGTGTTTTTCTTTCAGTATGCGGAGAGTCTTGAGGTTGCATGATTTCTGGTAAAGATGGCTCTTCATCAACAAGTAGAGAATCCTGATTTGATGGGGTTGCTACTTGTGCTTGCTGTGGCTGTAAACCTTCATCAGGAAGCAGTGTCTCCACGGGTGTGTCATCTTCTTTAGAAGAGGGTATTGCATTGCTTTTGCCTTGCTTTTGATGGGAGCGTAGTAGGTCAATATACTTAGCCATGTTAACAAGGGTACCTTTGCATGGTTGTTTCTACCAGCTTGCCATCTAAAAGAGAGGCGTTTTCACGCATGCCAACCAATAAGCAACGATCCATCAGGTGGTTGATGCGACGGGGAATGCCTGTGGTATGCTGGTAAATTTTTTCGACAGCTTGGCGGGTCAAGATGGGTTGTGTGCAACCTGCTGTGCGTAAGCGGTGTAAAATGTAACGCGTTGTATCTTGAGTTTGCATTTTTTGTAGATTTACATGAAGTGCGATGCGTTGTTGTAATTGCGGAATTTCTGCGATTTTGCGTTCTAATTCAGGCTGTCCGACAAATAATAATGACATAAGAAAACGCCCGCCGAGTTGAAAGTTTAACAAAAGGCGAAGTTCCTCAAATGTCTCCAAAGATGGGATGCTTTGTGCTTCATCAATACAGACCAATGTATCCCGCCCTGTTTCAGCATTGTTAATAAGATGTTTCTGAAGTGCGTGCAGCATAGAGCTGCGATCATCTTTGTTGGCGTTTAATCCGAGTTGCTGACAAATTTCAAAAAGCATTTCTATGGATGTAAGGCATGGATAATTAATCAGGGCGATATCGAAACGATCTTCTGGAAGATTGAGTAAAAGGCGTTGTGTTATGGTGGTTTTTCCACATCCAATACCTCCCGTTAAGGCGATAGCACCTTTGCGTCGCAACACCGCATCTTGAAGGTCTTCATGTAATGTACTGTGAGCCTTGGATTCGAAAAAAAAGCGTTCATCGGCAGTGTTTTCAAAAGGGAAAAGATTAAGCTTCCAGTGCTCAAGGTACATTGTCCAACTCTCCTTTTTATAATAAGTGGCAGTATTTCTAGTTACTTATCTGTTTATTAATGCTTCGGCTAAGGTGAATAAGCCCCAAACTGCAAAACACTTTTTTAAACATATGGTTTAACGTTTTTCCTCAATTGGTTAACGGATATTCTAATATTTTTCCTATAGAAATTCCCTTATCGCTGCAATATCGCAAATAATAGGGGGATACGTCAAGTTTAATTTGTGTTTTTAATAGGAAAGGTACTATAACTTCAAGCTTCATATCGATAGAATGTTATAAGTTCTTGACAAATAAGGGCAAGAACGTCTTACTGCACATGTTATGCATATGTTTATGAGAATTTTACTGCTTTCTTTGGTGTGTTTCAGCACCTTTGTGATGTCTGCTTGCCGCACTGTTGTGCCCAATCCAACGATGCCTGTGGCAGCGCACCAAGTCTCACTGCCTGAATATTCCATGCATAATATTGGGCCTTATCGTGTAGCGGAATCCCGCGCTGTACGTTTTACTGACTTTAATCAGGATGGTTTTTTAGATGTGCTTGTGGGTGGTAGAAAATCCGTTGATGGGTTTCATATTGAATGGGGTGATGGTGCAGGGCATTGGCGTGTTAAGAATGGCCCTATAACCAGCATGCAGCCAAGAGGCTTTGCTGTGGGGGATGTGAATGATGATGGTAGTTTGGATGTTTTAATTGGTGGTGAAGGCGATCAGAAAGGCTTGCAAATTTGGTCATTGGATCAAGAAAATAAAACTTGGAAGTTGTTAGCAAGCCCTGTTGAAGCTGGCTTGTTTCATGCGCTTCAATTGCAAGATATGAACCAAGATGGCTGGTTGGATATTGTGGCAGTGCGCTTTGATAATGAGCGTGATGGTGGCGTGTATGTACTGTTAAACGATGGGCGAGGGGGTTGGTTGCCAAGTGTGGGGCCAATGGTGGCAGGTCTGTTTACAGATGTGGCGGTGGCTGATATTGATGCTGATGGAGCAATGGATATTATTGTCTCAAGACGTGGTGGTTTGGGTGCGCGTGAAGATGATGGAGACTGGAGTAGTACGGGCGGTGTGCAGGTTTGGTATGGTGACGGTTCCGCACGTTGGGAGCCAAAAGCGCTGCCAGCAGGAGCTGATGCTGAAAGTGTAACTGTTGCAGATGTGAATGGTGATGGTCGTTTGGATGTGGTTGCTGGCTTATATCAGCAGGGAATTATGCTGTGGTTAGGGGAAAAAGATGGCTGGCAACGTCGTGTGGTAAGTACAAAAGGCAGCTGGGGAGATGTTCGCGTGGGTGACCTTAATGGTGATGGGCAAAGAGAATTGGTGGCATCATCCAAAGATGGAAGTGGTCTAGCTGTGTGGGATTGGTTGTCTGGAAAATTCACGCCAAAGCCTAGGTTGATTCCTGCTTATGGTATTTATCATGAATTAGACTTGGGTGATGTTCGTAATGATGGGAACCTCGCGATTGCAGCTGTGCGTGCTGATGGTGGGGTAGAGATATGGTCGGGTTTGAAGGCGGATCCAGAGCCTGTTAAGACATTTCAAGGTGGTAAGCTTGGTGAGAAAATTTCATTGTTTTATGGCTCTGGAAAAGCTTCTTTAAATGCAGAATCATTGGAGCGTTTAACGACTTGGGCTGCTGATGTGGGTGGTTTGTCTGGTTTGCACTATGAGATTGAAGGACGCGCCGATGTGCGCCCTATACATTCAGATTTATATCCAAACAATAGAGCTTTATCTCAGGCGCGTGCCGAATCGGTTGTGGCTTGGTTAAAGGAAAAAGGTGTGCCTGTTGAAGCATCGCATATCCATGTAGTAGGAGCTGATGATCCTTTACCCGTGGGAGTCGACCCGCTTTCTTTGAAGTTGAACCGCAGGGTTTTTGTGCAGGCATATAAGGTTAAGAGTGTGCGTCTTCCAGATGTGCAACTGGGGGGTGAAGTAAATGACCTCTTTCACCTTAGTGAAAACAAGGTATTTAAAACGATGGATGGTGTGGCGGGCTATAGAATAGGCGCAGGAGATTTGTTATCACTCACTTTTTGGCAAGGTGGTAAAAGCACCGAGTACAAGGTAACAGTGCAGGTAGATGGAACTGTTTCTTTGCCCT
>JAUZQR010000005.1 GCA_030950865.1 Mariprofundaceae bacterium
AATTTATGGTTATCTAATGCTTTACTTTTTTTAAACCGTTATTGCACAATTGATGCAGAAATATAAAGCGACTCCACATAGCTCTAAAAATATTGAGCCTGAAAAAGCTTTTAAAAGCCAATTTATGCAAAATATCAATAACCAAACTGGTGTAGCAAGCAAACCGCTTGATGATAAACACCCCAATAAAGACTTATGGGATGTGAGTGTAAAATTTGAGGGTATATTTTTTCAGCAAATGATGGCGGCAATGCGCAAGACGGTGCCTGAGTCAGGATTTTTGCCACATGGCTTTGCTGAAGGGGTACAAGAATCGATGTTTGACCAGGCTGTTGCCGATGCAGGTAGCAAGAGTGGTAGCTTGGGCATTGCGATGAATATTTATCGTCAATTGGAGCAGGGAGACTCAAATAATAAGAGTGATGCGAATAAAGCGATTCAAGAAATGCGCCAAGCTTCCGATAGAGAGGATGTGAGCATGTACGCAGAACTTCGAGGAGACGTTGATGGTACGCATTAGTGGCAGTGGAGCTACAGGAGCGATTCAAAAAGCCAAAGCCAGTGGTGGCAAGGCTGCTAAGGCTGCGCCATCAGGAAAGAAGTCCTCTGGTGGTGATCGTGTACAAGTGAGTGATGCTGCAACACTACGTGAAATGGCGCATGCCATGATGGCGGATATGCCTGATGTGCGTTTGCAGCGTATTGAAGAAATTCGAGATGCCTTAGAAAGTGGTACAACCAACTACAGTAGTAAAAAGGTGGCGACGCAGATTGTACGCAATGCTATGGCGGAGCATTCATGGGAATAACTCACTCACAGACCTTACACGACCAGCTACAAAATATATTTGAGCAGATGGATATGTGTGCGCAAAATATGGAAGATATTGTTGAGCAAGAATTGCAAGCCGCGCATACATTTGATGGCGATACACTAGAACATTTGGCAGGGCAGCGTGCGCGCAGTCAGAGTAAGGTGGTTGAATTGGAGAGTCAGTGTAAGCGTCTTTTTAAACAATATCACGCACCAGATCAGATAACGTTAGAGGAATTTATTGCAGTTCATACTGAAAAGAATGAGCAATCGTTGTTACAACGTAAGCGTGAGCATGTTTTGGCACGTATGGAGCGTATGTATGATGCAATGGAAGAGAATAGAATTCGTTTGCATGCGGCATGGTGTGTTACGATGCATGTCTTACAAGAAGTGGGAGCATTGCCGAATCAAGAAGCTTATGGACGTGGTGTAGCGCGGTGATTTCCAGTGCCCTTAATATTGCTGCCAGCAGCTTGAAGGCACAGCAAAAGGCTATTGATGTGGTATCTCACAATATGGCGAATGTGAACACGCCTGGTTATACACGCCAAAGGGTTGAGATAGGCACTGCACAGCCACAGCAGTTGGGAGATTTTAATTTTGGACGCGGCGTAGACTTAAACAATGTTTCACGTTTGGTGGATACGGTTGTAAACCAGGCAATGTTAAAGAATGCTCCCCAGCAGAATTATTGGCAGGAACTTCAATCAGGTTTAAAAAGCATCGAGAATGTTTTTGGCAGCTTACAGAGCACGGGTTTATCTGCAGCGGTGGATGATTTCTTCTTGGCAGCGCAACAGATGGCAAATGCCCCTGAAGATGTGGCGCAGAAATTCAATTTGCGTACAAAAAGTACAACCTTGGTATCGCAAATATCAAATATGAGCGCCCAATTGAAAGCGACGCAGCAAAATGCGGATGCTAATATTAATCAAAATTTACAATCGGCAAATACATTGTTAACACAAATTGCGTCGTTAAACATTCAGATTAGTCAGCATGAGGTCGGTTCGCAAGGCGGGGCTGGCGCTGCGAATGACTTGCGCGATCAACGTGATCAAGCAGTACGAAACCTATCAACATTTTTACCTCTACAGGATGTACGGACTTCTGATGGCGGCGTATTGTTACAAACAATGGGTGGCGACTTGCTGGTGCAAGATGGAACGGCTCAACAACTGACGCGTGGCGCAGTTGCTGCAGGTCGTAATTTCCAAAGTATCGTGATTGCAGGCTCTAACACTTCTGTGAGTGGTTTGGATCAGGGCGGTAAAATTGGTGGTGCTATTGCATTGAGAGATAATCGTTTGGGTGGATATATAGCGGATATTGATAGCATGGCGGTAAATTTAAGTTTCGCGATAAATCAGGCGAATGCATCGGGTGTGGGATCAAGTCGTTTATCCCAAGTCCAATCTGGATTAGGGGTTCTGAATGCTACCTTGCCTGTTAGCGATGCTGCCCAAAACAATTCTTTTTCAACACAGATTCAA
>JAUZQR010000050.1 GCA_030950865.1 Mariprofundaceae bacterium
GAATTAGAAGTCTGTGACGCAGCTCGCATATGGCTCGCCAAACATGGGCATGATGTGCAAATGGGAGCACGTCCAATGTCACGACTTATTCAAAATGAAATTAAAAAGCCGTTGGCAGATGCTATTTTATTTGGTGCATTACAAAAAGGCGGAAAAGCGCTTATTGTACTTGAAGATGATAAAATAAAAATCGAATACCCCTCCACTGTCGATGCATGAAACCAAAAAAAGAAGCTAAAAACTATACCGATACATTCCAGCATGAATATCACAGTCCATTAAGCATTGAAATGCAGTCAATTGGTGTTGTTCATAGCCCATTTAAGGAACGTTTTACTGCGCCACGCCAACCAGATTTAGCTACCCCTGCCAAAGGGTGTATCGAATTAAATGATGGACAGAATTTTGAACAAGCATTGAGCGATTTGGATAGTTTTACCCATATTTGGGTCATTTATTGGATGCATCTCAACCAAGGCTGGAACCCCACTGTTATGCCTCCACGTGGCTCGGATATTCGACGCGGATTATTTTCAACCCGTGCCCCTCACCGTCCCAATAGTATTGGTTTATCCTCTGTAACATTAACCAGCATCAAAAAACGTACATTATTCATTGAAGGTTTAGACATGCTAGATGGTACGCCAGTATTGGATATCAAGCCTTATTTACCCTATGCCGATAGTATTCAAGGTGCCTCACATGGCTGGTTAGACCCCAGTGCACCCTTTACGTTTTCTTCTACATGCAAATAACATAGTATGGGCATGATATGACGCAAAAAGAGCATACATATACTTTCTATGAAGAAATTGGACGTGGTGGCATGGGTATCGTTTATCGTGCTATCCATAACGACACAAAAGAAGAAGTCGCCATTAAAGTGCTTCATAAAGAACTTGTTCATGACAGTCAGCAGGTGCAACGCTTCGAAAGAGAAGCCCGCTCACAAGGCAAAATAGAACATCCCAATGTCATTCGTTTTATAAGCGTTTATAAGCATAATGATAGTTTGGGCATTGTGATGGAGTTACTGAAAGGTTGCTCTCTCAAACAATATGTTAAACATCATGGAGCCCTTAGTGCCGCTGAAGTTCACTGTGTAGCAGAGGGGCTTATTCAAGGTCTAGAATCAGCACACAGTCAAGGTATTACACACCGCGATTTAAAGCCTTCCAATATATTCATATGTGACGATGGCTGCATAAAAATCATGGATTTTGGACTCGCCAAAAGCAATGTGGCGCAAGATGATATTACTGATTCTGGCAACAACCCAGTCGGCAGTTATTATTTCATGGCTCCTGAACAAGTGCTTGGACAAAAACTCGATGCACGCTCAGATTTATATGCCATTGGCATTATATTATTCAAACTTGCACCTGGGCATTTACCGTTTACTACAAATGGTGGTGGCGAATTTGAAATTATGGAAAAACAGGTTCGGCAGGAGCCTCCC
This sequence comes from Mariprofundaceae bacterium, assembly GCA_030950865.1. Classification (GTDB taxonomy): domain Bacteria; phylum Pseudomonadota; class Zetaproteobacteria; order Mariprofundales; family Mariprofundaceae. The sequence continues at coordinate 1,460 of JAUZQR010000050.1, forward strand.
AAACCACAAGATATTCATGATGGTGTTTCTCCTGTATTATCAGATATTATTCTCAAGCTTTTGCAAAAAGACCCTCAGAACCGCTTCCAAAATTGTGATGAATTATCTAAAGCATTGCTTGAGTTAGAGGCAAAAGAACCTCTTTCTCTTAGTGGTAAAAGCATCATAAAACATTTCTCTGATTTGCAATATCGACCCAACCAAACAGTCAGTACCATGCCTTCTACTCACTTTCATGAACCCGAAGAAAAAGAAGAAGATATCGTAAAAAACAGTCTAATTTGGGCATTTAAAAGCATGTCTCCAAATATGCCAGATACACCACCTTTGGATTTGATTGCGCCACCACCTATTGCAATGACAACATTACAACATTTGCGTCAAGGTATCGCTACTATCGCCCCTCTCCCTGAAATATGGCAGCAAATTCAAGGTGTTCTGAATAGCCCTGATGCTGCGGCTTCCGATCTTGCTAAATTGGTTTCAAAGGACCCTATTTTAACTGCGCATATATTAAAAATATGTAATTCAGCGGCATATGCCATACCCGGAAACCCGCCAGTAACCCATATTGCCTTGGCTTTAACACGCTTGGGAATGGATGCTGCACAAGAAGTTATTTTGCAAATGCTCATGCCAGAAATTGGCAATGAAACATCTCAAGATGATGTGCAATATCTATATTTTCATGCTCAAGCCATTGCTTTGTTTACGCGTAGCTTGAGTGAGTACAGTCAAATCGTTGATCGCCAATCGGCCAGCTTATTCGGCATGTTACATGATATTGGTAAGTTGGTTATCCTACATATCGAAGATGAGGGCAAACTTGCACAACTTCGTGAAAGCATTGCCCAAGGCACACCTGCTTTAAAAGCAGAATGGGATATTTTGGGTTATACACATATTGATGCAGGCATGATGTTGGCTTTACACTGGAAATTGCCACGTAGCATTCACCACTTTATTTATTATCACCATCACCCATGCTGGCACAGTGTCGATTCCTGGCCAAATGATGTGCAACCAGCCATTATGCTTGTTCACCTATCGCATATCATGCTTTCAACCATGCTTGCCGATGATGATATGCCTAACATTTGGCAGCAAAATATGCGTAGTCATGTACCAAAAAGTAAAAAGCTACTGCACCGTACTCTGCATTTACCTGTAAGTGATGTGGGCTTCTACAATCAAATGGAACATGAACTGCAACGCTTGCAGTTGCAATTTCCTGATTTGTTTCCACAAGAGTCTGAATAATTAGGGCTTGATTGGAGAGTTCCAACCAGCACGAATTGCTCTAATCAACATATCGGGGGTATCCACATCAAAGCTTTCTTCAAGCACAAGATAATGTAAGTCCTCTTTTTGAGCGATAGCGACACTTTGTTGCAAAACATGCTCTGACCCCCAGCTAATACCCGAAAACAAAGAGGGATAAGTATGATTTATAGCAATTAAATCATAGCCGCCATCCTCCACAGCACCCAGCAGCACATCATAATCATCCAATGCTGAACTAGCCTGTAGTAAACGTTTATCAAGCATATGCGGTGAATCTGTTCCGAGAAACAATAGCTTTTCAAAACCAGCTTGTGAGGCTTGTTCCATCAAAAAACACATGCGTTCGCCCAAGTTCCCTTCTCCCTGTGCATACATTGGAACTTCAAAAGATGTGAAAAACGGGTGTGATATATCATCTGCTGCCAGCCAAATATGTTGAAATAAACGTTTGGCACGCTCAATAACCGTTGTTGCCATCGCTTTATGCCACGCAGTTGCTTCGGTGGCAGTATATTTTGACATCAAACGTGTTTTCACCTTCCCTTCAACAGGTGCTTTGCACATAATGATAACAAGTGTGTTTCTATCGCGCATTTCTATACATC
>JAUZQR010000051.1 GCA_030950865.1 Mariprofundaceae bacterium
ATGGATGCACACTGCCCCATCAATAGCTCAGGGCTACTATCTGCTGCCACCTTCTTCTTCAGCGTGCTGTGCTCTTGCTTAAGCTGTCGTTTTTTCATCAACTCTTCGATTCGTAAGAGTAATTCCCCCAAATCAAACGGCTTTTTAAGAAAGTCATCGGCTCCCAATCGAACTGCCTCAACCGCAGTATTCACTTCAGAATAGCCTGTCATTAAGATAATACCCATATCAGGATCTGCTGTTTGAAACTCCTTCAACAAATCAATCCCACTACCATCTGGCAAACGAATATCGAGCACCGCAACATCATATTTACCTTGGCTCATAGCTTCACGTGCACGCATGGCATTGGCCGCTGTTGTTACATGGTAGTTTGCATCTTCCAATGTTTCTTGAAGTGTCATGCGAAGATCATCTTCATCATCCACCAGCAACATATAAGCAGTCTGTTTCACGTTAGGTATCTCCCCCCGATTTGCACTCATTTACATGTTTTGAGCACAACTTAACATCTTACAAAAAACAGAGATATTCTAGTTACTTTGATATAAAAGTCAAAATTATGACGCTGCGAGCAATCAATTTTATTTATACACGCTAAAAATATTCAGTATTCCGTCAAAAAACAACCATTTGCTTGGACTCGCAATACACAAAAGTAATCTCCTAGGAGTCTGTCGGGCTTAGGCGATTGTAGCGAGAAATAGCGGGGTTGAGATGGTTTTTACCTTAAAGTGGGGCAAATAGCAGAGCTATTCAACGAAATCCAAGGTGAAAAACAGCCAATGTCCACTTTTTCGTAGTAGGTTGCTCTAAGTCCGACAGCCTCCTAGCATCAGCCTTATTCTAGGACTAAACTAAGACTAAACTAGGCATCACACACTTATGGTAAAAGGAGGTAGCTATGTCCATGCTTAAAACGCAGATTAAACAAGTCATCGATATGGATGTGGCTGATATTGCTAGTTTACCAGCTTTAAAAAGACATAGTGCAAGTCTTTTACGTTTTATATCGCGAATTATCCATCGTTTCATCAAGGATAAATGTATTCAACGCGCCTCAGCACTGGGGTATGCCTCACTCTTAGCCATTGTTCCCCTCGTTGTGCTTGGTTTTTCTGTGTTTACGAGTTTCCAAGCTTTTGACACTATTTCCAGTCATGTTCGCGATGCTCTTTTAGAGTACCTTATCCCTACCAGTCAACAGGTCGTGCAAAATTACCTTGGCAACGTCACCGATAAGGCTGGTGCGCTGTCTATTTTTGGTATTCTTGGCTTGCTCATTACAGCAACGGCTCTATTGAATACCATGGAAGAAGCCTTTAATGATATTTGGCGCATCTCTAGAAAGCGCCCGTTATTTTCTAAGTTTATCACCTTTTGGTCCTTGCTTACACTATCGCCCATTTTGATTGGCGCATCCATCACTATCACATCTTATTTTGCAGCTTTGCCTATGATTCAAAATGTTGCCGAAGGCGCTTCTGCCATTCGCCATATCCCATTTCTCATTCCATGGCTTATATCTTCCAGTGCCATGACTGCGCTATATATGGCATTGCCCAATGCTCATGTACCTATGCGTCACGCAATCATAGGTGGTATGGTGGCAGGTGCTCTATTTGAGCTTACCAAGCTTGGTTTTACATTTTATGTCACTGAACTTGCCAATTATGAAAAAATTTATGGCGCACTTGGTACTTTACCCGTCTTTCTTGTTTGGCTGTACCTTGTTTGGGTATTGGTACTGATAGGTGCAGAGGTAACATTCTGTCTGCAACACCCCGAGCAATCCCAGCGTCATGATAAATCGCTTGTTCGTTCGGGTATTCGCAATTTTTTCCTTCACCTCGCACTGATACGTGCCGCACAAGCCATTCAAAAAGGTCGTAATATGCATTTGAGTGAGCTTATTAAAGAAACAGATGTTCCAGATAATATTTTACAAGAATGGCTGGATAATTTGTGTGACAAAGGACTGCTTAAGCAAGTCATCACGGATGATCCGCGCGGTGCATGGGTACTTGGGCAGGATGCAAACTCACTCACCCTTCGACATATTCATGATGCATTGCAGCCAGAGGTTATGGAAATTCCAGAAGCATGGAAAGATAGTCCGCTAGGAAGTACATTAAACGGGTTATACTTTCGCATGCAGCGCGAACACGATGTTTACCTCTCCGATGTAAGCATACAGAGTTTACTCGATAAAGAACAAGACCCCTCATAAGGAACGATTATGACCACTGCTCAACTGATTATTTCAGCTTCCGAACACGATGCGGATATGCTTTATATCTCACGTATGTTTGTCCCCGACGCATTTATTGCAATCGGTATTGATAGTTGTATAGAGCGTCAAAAAAGCACCCAGTGGCATGGACTATTCTCACCTTTAGAGGTGGATAGAGCAAAAAAACAATCAGGTTTCCATGACGTTCATTTGGATAGCATCTGGCGAGAAAAGGCAGAGGCTCATGGTTGGACTGCAAGCCTTGCCAGTACTGCGGCTGCCTTTTTAAAAGAACACAGCATAAGCAGTATTACTGTGCCTGGTCAGTTCCCTTTGATGTATGCAGAACAATTACGTGAATTAGGATTTCAAATCACTGCTCAGCAAGGTTCTTTATTTCCTCAACGTGCAATCAAAAGTGATGTTGAAATAAAACAGCTCGCACGCGCAGAGCGCCTAACCAAACGCTCTATGATGCAGGCTGAAAATTTCCTTGCCGCTTGCAGTGTTGGTAATGACAATATCTTGCGTCACCCAGACGATGCCCAAACAAAAGTAAAATCCAAACATGTGCGTGCCGCCATTGAAACCTTTCTTATCAGTCAAGGTGCCATGCCAGCCCATACTATTGTCGCCTGTGGCAAAGAAGGTGCTGACCCACACAATATCGGCTCAGGTTTTATTCGCGCACACCAGTCAATCATTATTGATATTTTCCCTCGTTTGTTGGACTCTGGTTATTGGGGCGATATGACACGCACATATGTCAAAGGCAAAGCGCCTGCTGAACTGAAGAAAATGTATAAAACCGTGCGTGAGGGTCAGGATATTGGTCTAAATAGCGTTGCAAATGGTGTGCATGGCGCAGATATTCATCATGCCATTCTTAGTCACTTTGAGAAACAAGGTTTCAAAACAGGGCTTAAAGGCGGTAAACAAACAGGGTTCTTCCATGGTACAGGTCATGGCGTGGGTCTCGAAATCCATGAGTCTCCGCGTATTTCAGTACGCGATGATGTTTTGCAGAGCAATCAGGTCGTCACTGTAGAGCCTGGTCTGTATTATCCCAATATTGGCGGCATACGTCTTGAGGATATGGTTGTCGTGCGTCATCAAGGCTGTGAAAATCTCACCAAACACCCTAGAAAATTAGAAATTTCTTAACATATCAAGCCAATAAGAAACAAAATAACTACAAGCTGTCAAAATTCTGCTAAACTTCGTCTAGAATTCTTCTTAAGAAATTTAATAGTTATAGGATGAAAACAGTGGATCAGGAATTTCTCGACCTTTCAGGTATTAATACGCCAAGATCATCTCAAGCGGCATTGTGCGCGGAAGATTTCCCTATTCTTAAAGACCTTTCTCCTTTAAGCCTGCGTATTCTAAATGATGCCAGTCGTACCATGCATGTATCAAAAGGTGTGGAATTGATTCATGAGGGTGATGCTCCACATGACCTTTATTTTATTAAAAGTGGTAAAATGTCCATTGCCAAACAGCATACTCAGAAAGTCAAAATTTTGGCGACACTCTCAAAAGGTGAAGTCTATGGTGAATTTGGTATTTTACGCCAAAAATCACGTTTTGCCTCAGCCTATACAGCAGAAGCCAGTGAGGTTATACGCGTTGAGTTATCAGCAGTGCAGCAGGTATTGGATGCAGACCCTCATTTCAAAACAGCCCTAAATAAGCTTCTGTCTCAACGCATGCTCGACAGTTTCTTTTTTAGTCACCCTGTGTTCAAGTCTCTACCTGAAGATACACGTATCCAAATTTCAAAAGACTTACCTGTTCATTTCTATAGCCGAAATAGCCGCCTCTTTGCGCAAGGTGAAAAACCACAAGGTATTTTCCTTGTTTTATCGGGAGAAGTTGAGGTTCACTATCTAAATCGTAATCGTCATGATATTCTTTTAGAGATTCGCCGTGATAATGACTTGGTGGGTGAGCTAGCCTCAAAAAATGGCACATCGTTGGCATACTCTGCCATTGCCGCCAGTGATTTGGATGCATTACTTCTAGATAATGCTGCCATGAAAATCATGCATGATCATCATCCCGAAACATTTAAAAAATTAGAAAACTATATTAATACGCGCGCTTCACGCACGGCAGAACGCTTAAAAGAAAGCAACCACCAGACTGATATTTAGTTTGAACGTAAACCTTTTATTCCACCCAAACGCCACAATACCCATGCGCCAGGAAGCGCGGCAACAGCCAAAATAATAATCCATAAGGCTGCCATTGCTGTTGCAGCATCGGCACTGGCTCCAAAGTACACAGCAAACCCAACATACCCTGCTTCTCGCACACCAAATCCATTGAGTGAAATCGGTAATGTCGCCACCAAAGCAACCAGCCCAACCATAATTGAAAATGCTGCCCAGTTCATATCCAAACCAACCGCCAAGCCCAAAAATACATGCGCTTGCACAATCATCATCTGAAATAGCAATGAGACAGGCAAACTGCGCCACCACATACGTTGAAATCCTGATTTATGTAATGGTAACTGCTTTAAAGCAGCCAGCTTTTCAGGTAATCGTGCATGCAACCATGGATAAAGCAGCATACCAACCCACATAGCCACAACCAATGCCAACCAACTCCACCACCAAGCTGCTGGCCAAGAAAACATCAACATGCTCACTGTGAGCAATGCCACCAAGGCATACATGCCGTTGACACGATCCAAAATCACGCTGGCAGCGGCACGCACACCCATCTTGGTGCGTCCTTCACCTTTGGCTAATAAGATTCCACGTACCACATCACCACCAATGGTTGAGGGCAAAAACAGGCTGGCAAACATGCCCAAGAAATAAAGCCTGATTTTCCGTGTTCGTGATACTTCAATCGCCAAACCTTGCGCAATCCATGCCCAGCGTAACCCGCACAACACATAACCCACCACCAAACATAGCCATGCTGCAACCAACCACCATGGGTTTACCGCTAAAATACGTTGCCATACCTGACCCAAATCCACATAGGTCAACACACCATACAATAGCCCGAAAGTGAATATTATTTTTAAAGCAAGAATCAAATGGGAACGCGACATGCGGGCAACGTATCACATTTATAGATGCTAAAAAACCTTAGCATTGTTTTACTCGTGGGATTTGTGATAAAACAACGATAGTCTGCGCCCTATGAACCGACTCGGGAATATCCCTCAACATCATTATATATGGTATTTACTAGCCATTTGGACTGTATTCACCCTACCTTCTTTGGGGCTTGCGCCATTATTTGATTACGATGAAACCATTTATGCACAAACGGCTGCGGATATGATGCATTTGGGTGAATGGGTCGTGCCTACAGCCAACGGACTGCAATTCTTTGAAAAACCACCATTCACCTATTACATGATGGATTTATGTTTTAGCATATTCGGTGAGAATGCCTTTGCAGCACGGCTGCCATCAGCCTTATTCACCTTATTCACCGCTATTTTATTGTTCCGCTTTGGTCGTGATACACATTCCCCACAATTTGGCATGGCTGCGGCACTTATTTTCCTTTCCATGTTGGAAGTCGGTATCTTGGGGCATGCAGCCATCTTGGATGCTGTATTAAACTTCTTTATTGCAGGTTGCTTGCTTAATTATTTCCGCTGGTTGCAATCAGGTGAACGTAAACATGCACTCTGGTGTGCTGCCATGATGGGCTTGGCAGTGAGCATCAAAGGTCCTGTCGGCGCGGTTGTTCCTATATTGGTGATTATGGCTGACCGCTTGATTGTCGGTGATTTGTTTCGCACACTGAAAAACATTCCTTGGCTCTCTGCTTTAACACTCTTTTTTATCACCGCTACACCGTGGTATTTGATGATTTTCCTCGAACATGGTATCGGCTTTTTATACGAGTTTATTGTCGTGCAAAATATCGGTCGCGCCCTACACCCTATGCAAGGTCATGGCGGTGGCTGGCATTATTATATCGTTGTATTTATGGTTTCTGTGTTGCCTTGGCTGGCATGGATGCCCTATCTCATTAAATCGTGGCAACGTAACACGAGTGAACCACTTTCTCACATGATTCGCTTGGCTTTGTTATGGAGCGTGATTGTCCTCGTATTATTCAGTTTCGCACAAACTAAATTGCCACATTATATCTCTTGTTTGTACCCTGCGATTGCTTTGGGCATCACCGCAGCATGGTGGCGCAAAGCCGCCGAACCAAGTCAACTCCGGAACATCCAAAGAGCAACCGTGTTTATACTTTTCCCTGTCGCACTTACGCTGATTATCTTCCCTATCATCTATCCAAGCCTCACCGCATGGGTGCATCATCCGCGTGCTATCGCTATATTATCCCAAGATATTCAACCAAGCTTCTTCATTGCACTGGCTGGTATCACTCTATTTGCCGCGCTCGTTTGCTTATGGCGCAATACGCAGCAAACATTCGCATTACACCGCTTTATTATTCTCGGTTTACTATTGCAGTCATGCCTGATTATCCCACTCGGAACTTTTGCAGGGAAACTCGCACAAGCACCGCAAACCCGTATTGCCCAAAGCATGCAGTCATTGCCCAAAGACATGCCTATTTATAGTTATAATTTGAACTTTCCATCCATGTCCTTTCAATCAGGGCGTTCTTATCAGGTTGTGTTAAACACCGATGGCATACAAACACTGCAGGCTGAAACGCGAACTTACGGCCTTATTTTACGCAGTGAATCCCTCAAGCTGTTACCTTGGCTGAAAAATACCCAAGCAGTCATTCATCAAGGTGGATTCCTGTTTTATGTGGTAAACCCATGAAATTATCGGTCATTATCCCAGCCTATAACGAAGCCGAACGTCTGCCAAGCACCCTAAAAGATGCTTATGCATGGTTAGACGAGCATCTAAGCCATGATTTTGAAGTACTTGTGGTTGATGATGGCAGCAGTGATGATACCTGCAAAAGCGTCCGCCAGTTAATGAATGACATGCCTGAGTTATTGCTGCTTGAACAGCCTAAAAACAAAGGTAAAGGTGCGGCAGTACGACGTGGCATGTTGGCGGCAAAAGGTGATATTCACGTATTTATGGATGCAGATCACTCCACCCATATCCGTGAAGTCGAGATGGTATTTACAAGCTTGGAAACACAACCGCAATGCGAAGTCATTATTGCATCACGCCAGCATCCCGATTCCGATATCAGCCAGCATCAATCATGGTTACGCGAGCATATGGGCAAAAGTTTTAACCTACTCATGCGCCTTGCTACAGGCATTGATATGCCCGATACCCAATGTGGCTTCAAAGCATTTACTGCCAAAGCCTCACAACAAATTTTTTCAGAACAAAAGCTTGATGGTTTCAGTTTTGATGTGGAAGTATTGTTTCTTGCAGCACGTATGGATTACCAAGTGTCCGAAATTCCAGTTGAATGGATTAACGAACCCAATTCCAAAGTTCGCATGCTTATTGACCCGCTCAAAATGTTTATCGACATCCTAAAAATTCGTTATTTGCATCGATAATCACCCTACA
>JAUZQR010000052.1 GCA_030950865.1 Mariprofundaceae bacterium
AACTGCGAGCCATGTTTGAGTCATCTGTTGCGCCGCCCATAATCATGCCTTGATATAACTTAAAATCATGTTTAAAGAAGTGAATGCCCATACGTTGTTCGCCAACCTTCACCTCTTTTAGCCAGCTAATAATCCCTAACATAGGCTCTTTGTTGTGGGGTATCCAGCTCATACCAACAAGGGAGCTTACTGCGGATGAAGGTATGTAATCACCTAATTTTTCCAATCCTACGCCACTTTGACTTATATCAGTGATAGACCAAGTTTCAGGTGTCATATGATCAGATGGGGCAAATTCATACTCATCCAAAATTTGTGCGGCATGTGCCTCTTTAAAGGCTTTGGCAGCATCCCATTCAATCACCAAACGTGTGCCTGCATATGTTTTTCGATCAGTGGCTCTATCACGGCTTCGCAAGGTGTTTAGAATAGCGTTACCACCAATAATTGTGCCATGTAATGCTTCTTCGGTGTGTAGGTCATTGCGTTGCAAGGCTGGGTTTTTTAAAACAGCTTCGACACGACCAACTGCTGTAATTAAACGCTCAACAAAATGATCAGCCTCCATAACAATGACATCACTGCTAATGTCGCTAGGCAATGAAGATACAACTTTTGCGGCATCATTGGGGCGGCTACAGTAGGTGATAATAAAAGTTTCCCCAGATGTTTTTTCTGGTTCGTCTGCTTTGCGAAGGAAATATGGCTCTAAAACACTGGTGTGGTGTTGTAACTCTTGCCATATAATTTGTTGTTCATGGGGTGTTTTGCTGTAAAAATCCAGCATACGCATCATTTCATAGTTGCTCACAGCTTGAAATAGACGTTTTTTTTCGGATATATCCTGTTTATTAAGCGCGGGAATAACACTAAGACCGAGGCGCATAAGATCAAATACTTGTCTGGTTGTAAGAATTGCGGGGGATTGATATTTTTCAAGACCAATACGCAGCATTTTAACCGCTAATTCCAATGCATTAGAGACCATATCGACTAGAATGCGGTAATAGCTAGGCTCGCTTCGTGCTGCTTTACGCACCAAATCAACACCAATTTTGTGTGCATTCAGAACGGCAGCAGTCATTTCAGCATCGAATAATTCTAATTCGCGCTCAAATCTTCCCAACACTTTAAGTCTGTAGTGAAGAGGAATCATTGGGTTAGAATTGAGTTTGGCTAAATATGATTTAATGCTTTTTTGCAGTAAAAGCTTCTCATCGCTGGAGCTGCCTGAAATATACTGATTCAAGCGTTTTTCAATATCAGTAAATGGTAGTGTTAATGCATCTGTTAGCAGTTCTGCTTTACCAAGGTCAAGTTTTGAGGGGTGCAGCCGCAAGTCAGTGTCCAGTTCAAAGGACACTGTTTCCATGAGTCGATTTGCTTTGTCTGCGTCTGTACCTTGCTGCATAAAATCCTTATGTTACATTTATTAATTGGTGAACCTACCATTAAATAGTTGTTTTTGAACAGTTTGTCAAAGATTTGGAATAAAATGCCATATTATTATTTGCATGATGATTAAAATTTCCCTCATCTATGCGCAGGTGCTTGACCATAGCCAGTCTATAACCATAATGCCGCTTTCTTTGGTCGCTTGGCTAGAGTGGAGGCTGTGTGTCACATAAGGTTTGTATCAATCTTCAGGATATTTCAGCGGCAGGAAAATCATGGAATATGGATGTTTCTGCGGCAGTGTTGATGGATGTAAACCGTGGTGATGTAAATGCTTTAAAGCATGTGTGTCATGATGCTCATTGGCAGGGTGTGATTGAGCGAGCCTATGGCGTTTATACGTTGCGTGGCGAATGGTCAGTATCGCTATTGCGACAGTGTGATCGTTGTATGGGTGAGTTTGAATGGGCGAGCAAAGGTGATTCTACACGCAGTTATGCCTTCGAAGAGCAGCTTGATATGGATGAAGAAGAGCGTGCTGATATAGAAATTGTTTCGCCACCAGGTGCGTTAAATTTGGTGGATGTATTGCGTGAGGAAGTTTGGTTGGCATGGAAGCCTTGCGTAATATGTAAGGATTCATGTAAAGGTTTGTGTCAGGGTTGCGGTGTAAATCTCAATCATGATGTGTGTCAGTGTAAAGGTGATCATAGTGATAACCCCTTTGCAGCATTGGCAAAAATGAAATTTGATGCTTAACGATGAGTTTGTTCATTATGAAGTGTCAGTTAATGAGTAGGAGTAAGTGAAATGGCAGTTCCAAAGAGAAAAACCAGTAAATCAAAACGTAATATGCGTCGTTCCCACGATGGTATTACTATTGCAGCAATGAGCGAGTGCCCTGAATGTGGTGAAACTATGCGTCCACATCATGCATGCCAAAGTTGTGGTCAATACAAAGGCCGTGAGGTTCTTGAGAAAGCTGAAGCTTAATGCCTTCTGTGGATGAGACCAATATGAGTCGAATTTTGCTCGATGGACATGGTGGGGATGATGCCCCTCATGTTGTTATTGATGCATTGTCTCAGGTGCTCTCCAAACAAAACAAAAATGTGAAGTTCGGTATTTGTGGGCAACCAGAAGTATTGCTGCCTGTGTTGCGTGAGAAGGGCTTGCAAGACGTGGTGGATATTATTCCAGCTGCGGATGTGATTGATATGTGCGATCCGCCAGCTATTGCTTTGCGCCGTAAAAAACAGTCGTCGATTCATGTCGCTGCGCGTGCCGTGCGTGATGGCGAGTGGGATGCGATGGTAAGCGCTGGTAATACAGGTGCTTTGATGGCGATATCTAAATTAATTTTGAAAACCTTGCCAGGTATTGATAGACCCGCTGTGTCATCCATGATTCCAGCGGAAGGTGGCAGCACTTTCTTTCTTGATATTGGTGCCAATGTCGATTGCTCTTCGGAGCACTTGGTGCAATTTGCTGTGATGGGTAGTTGTTATTTGCAAGCCGCAGAAGGCATCGAGTCACCACGTGTTGGTTTGTTAAATATCGGTTCTGAAGATATTAAAGGTACAGACGTTATTAAAGTCGCAGCGGCACGTTTGCGCGAATCAAATTTAAATTTTATTGGTAATGTTGAAGGTACGGACATATTCACAGATAAGGTGGATGTGGTTGTATGTGATGGTTTTGTCGGCAATGTTGCTTTAAAATCTATGGAAGGTTTGGCAAAACTGATGTTAATGCAGATTAAGCGAGAATTGACATCATCGGTGATTGCCAAAGCGGGAGCTTTGTTGGCAGGCAGTGCTTTGCGCAGGGTGAAAAATTCGCTGCATCCAAGTGAACATAATGGCGCACCTCTTTTGGGTTTGAATGGTATTGTTGTGAAAAGTCATGGTTCGGCGGATGCTTATGCTTATGCTTGTGCTATTGATGTGGCTATTCGGGAAGTTGAAGCAAACCTTATTGAACGCACGCTTGAGAGCATGAATCAAATGGCGGATGTGGAATGAATTTAAATACCCATATTGTCGGTGTTGGTGGTTATTTACCAGAACGTATTTTAAGCAATGAAGAGTTATCCACCATGGTTGACACTTCAGATGCGTGGATTCGAGAGCGTACAGGTATTACGCAAAGACATATCCTTGCTGAAGACCAGCAAACATCAGACTTGGCTACAGCAGCAGCACAGCAAGCATTGGATGATGCGGGTATCAGTGTTCATGATATTGATGCGCTTGTAGTCGCAACCACAACCCCAGATATGATTTTCCCTTCTACAGCCAGTATTGTGCAATATAAATTGGGTGGAAAAGATTTCCCAGCTTGGGATATTCAAGCTGTTTGTTCAGGCTTTGTTTACGGCTTGGCGCAAGTGGATGGTATGATGCGTTCAGGTATGTTTAAACGTGTATTATTGATTGGAGCCGAATCAATGTCGCGTATTGTGGACTGGACTGATCGCAATACCTGTGTGTTGTTTGGTGATGGTGCTGGCGCGATGGTGCTAGAAGCCAAAGAAGAACAGGGTGGCATGATTGGTTCTGTGCTTCATTGTGATGGTTCATATCGGCATTTATTGATGGCAGAGCATAAGTATGAAGGTAATGCGCCAGGTAAAAAAGTTGATTTTCGTGTGGATGCAGCAGGTGTTGCGGCTGTTGAAATGAAAGGTAATGAAGTATTTCGTGTGGCTGTTACCAAATTAAGCGAAGTGGTTGGTGAAGTGCTTGAAAAGTATGAAATGAGTAAGGTGGATGTGGATTGGCTTATTCCACATCAAGCAAATATTCGTATTTTAAAGGCGACTGCTAAAAAAATGCAGATGGATGAGGAACAGATGGCAGTCACTGTTGATAAGCATGCCAATACATCATCAGCCAGTGTTCCTTTGGCATTGAATCATTTATATCGTCAGGGCAAGTTTGAGTCAGGACAAGTGTTATTACTGGAAGCATTTGCTGGCGGTTTTGCTTGGGGCGCAAACTTGATAAGGTGGAGTAAGTAGTGACTCAAAACGTAAAACAAAATTTAGCGTTCTTTTTTCCAGGTCAAGGCTCCCAATCCAAAGGCATGCTTGCTGATTTTTTAGCAGAAGAACGTATTGTGCAAGATGTCTTTTCTGAAGCATCCGATGTTTTATCTTATGATATGTCTGCTTTGGTATTGGATGATGCCGAAGATAAACTTAATCAAACTGAATATACACAACCTGCGTTGTTGACGGCTTCAACGGCGTTGTTTCGTTTATGGCAATCACGTGGCGGTGCGATGCCTGCACAGATGGCTGGGCATAGTTTGGGCGAATATTCGGCATTGGTTGCGGCAGGTGTTTTGAATTTCAAGGATGCTGTTGCTTTGGTGGCTTTTCGTGGTCAAGCCATGATGCAAGCTGTGCCTGCGGGTGTGGGTAAAATGGCGGCGATTATTGGTTTGGATGATGATAAAGTAGTGGAGCTCTGTGAGTCTACTTCAAATGATACGGATAAAGTCTGGGCTGCAAACTTTAATTGCCCTGGACAGTTGGTGGTGGCTGGTCATGCAGATGCTGTTGAGCGTTTGATGGTGGTTGCCAAAGAAGCTGGAGCCAAGCGTGCGTTGCCGTTGGCTGTGAGTGCACCTTCACACACACCGCTGATGCAAGATGCTGCAGATGCGATGCAAGAGAAGCTATCTCGAACAACGTTGAGTATGCCATTATGTCCTGTGTGGAGCAATGCGCGGGCTGTTGCATTGAATGATGTGGAGGATATTCGCACTGCTTTGGTAGAGCAGTTGGTGTCACCTGTACGTTGGACTGAAACAATTCAGAAAATGTCTGTGAACGGCATTGCATCAGCTGTTGAAATGGGACCAGGTAAGGTGTTATCTGGTTTGGTTCGACGTATTGATAAAAATCTCTCTGTTGCATCAGTATTAACATCAGATTTGATGGATAAGGCGGTAAATGATGAGTGATAATAGACCCGTTGCGATTGTTACAGGAGCAAGCCGTGGTATCGGCTTTGCCGTAGCAGAAAAACTAGCCAAGGCTGGTTATGATTTGGCAATTTGTGCAACACGTGAAGAAACGGTGAATGCAGCTGCGGACAAACTATTGGCACATGGCGGACAAGTTTCTGCACATGTTGTGAATGTAACAGATGCCGATGCTGTGAAGACATTTATTCAAGCTGTTGTGAAACAATTTTCTCGTTTGGATGTATTGGTGAATAATGCGGGTATTACCAAAGATGGTCTTGCTATGCGCATGAAAGCTGATGATTGGAAGGCTGTGATTGATACCAATTTATCATCGGTGTTTTATGCCTCACAAGCGGCATTAAAACCAATGATGAAAGCGCGCGTAGGACGTATTATCAATATTTCATCCGTGGTGGCTTCTATGGGTAACCCTGGCCAGTTGAACTACTGTGCATCTAAGGGTGGTATTGATGCCATGACACGCTCATTGGCAAAAGAAGTGGGTTCACGTAACATTACTGTGAATGCTATTGCACCTGGTTTTATTGCTACGGATATGACTGCTGATTTGGGTAAGGATGCACATGCATCATTAACCAGTCAGATTCCTTTGGGGCGTTTGGGAAACCCTGAAGATATTGCAGCCGCAGTATTGTTTTTAGCTTCTGATTCAGGGGCTTACATTACTGGTCAGGTGCTGCATATTAATGGCGGCATGTACATGTAAAAAAGAATCGCCCTTTTGGGTGGTGAGTTTGAGAAGATGAGGGATGCTAATTCTTGACAGTCGTTGAAACGGTGTTTAGAAGCCGCATCATATTCGATAGGGAGGACACTATGTCTGCAGAAATTGAAACTAAAATTATTAAGATTGTTGCTGATCAGCTAAATGTTGATGAAAGCGAAATCAATTCAGATTCATCATTTGTTGATGATTTGGGTGCTGATTCATTGGATACCGTTGAATTGGTCATGGCGTTCGAAGAAGAATTCGGCGTTGAAATTCCAGATGATGATGCTGAGAAAATTCAAAGCGTACAAAACGCTATCGACTACGTAGCAGCTAAGGCTGAGTAATATGACACAACGCGTTGTTGTCACTGGCGTGGGACTTGTTACACCACTCGGTACTGGCACGGATAAAACATGGCAAAACCTTATTGCTGGAAAATCTGGCATAGGTCGTATTACGCATTTTGATGCGGAAGCGGCTGGCATGGCTTGTACCATTGCTGGTGAAGTTCGTGATTTTGATGTCAACGCGTTTATAAACCGGAAAGATGCTCGTAAAATGGATACATTTATTCATTATGGTGTGGCTGCGGCGCAAATGGCGCTGGAGCAATCTGGTTTGGAAATTACTGAAGAAAATGCACAGCGTGTGGGTGTAGGTATTGGCTCTGGTATTGGTGGCATGCCTGCTATTGAAAAAACCATGCGTGCTTATGAAAAAGGTGGGGCGCGTAAAATATCCCCATTCTTTATTCCTATGACCATTATAAACATGGTTTCAGGTTGGGTATCCATGATGACTGGTGCCAAAGGTCCGAATGTTGCCACAGTAACAGCCTGTGCAACGGGAACCCATGCTATCGGTGATGCTTTTGAGATGATTGCCCGTGGTGATGTGGATGCGATGTTGGCAGGTGGTACCGAAGGCTGTATTTGTGAGTTGGCAGTCGGTGGTTTTTCAGCAGCCAGAGCATTATCTACACGCAATGATGAGCCTGAAAAAGCTTCGCGTCCTTGGGATACGGATAGGGATGGATTTGTGATGGGTGAAGGGGCAGGTGTATTGATGCTCGAGTCACTTGCAACTGCTCAGGCTCGCGGTGCCAATATTCTTGCTGAAGTTGTGGGTTATGGCATGTCTGCTGATGCATATCATATTACATCACCAGCACCTGAAGGTGAGGGTGGTTCACGTTGTATGTTGGCAGCATTAAAACGTGCAAAATTGAATCCTGTAGATGTGGATTATATCAATGCACATGGCACTTCAACGCCTATGGGCGACATTTGTGAAACACAAGGTATCCAAGCTGCTTTTGGTAACCATGCATCTAAATTAATGGTCTCTTCCAGTAAATCAATGACGGGACATTTATTGGGTGCTGCGGGCGGTATTGAAGCTGCATTTTCAGTCTTGGCTGTTCATAATGGTGTTGTTCCTCCAACCATTAACTTGGATCATCAAGATTCAGCATGTCCATTGGATTATGTGCCAAATACGGCACGTGAAGTTGCTATTGATGTGGCTGTATCGAACTCCTTCGGTTTTGGTGGAACCAATGCGACGGTCATTGTTCGAAAGTTCAATTGATTTAAGTAAAGATACAAACATTTCACTTTTTACACGTACTTTTAGTAGAACACTTCATGTAAATGAAGTGTTCTTTTCATTTAAAGATAAATTTTCAGCAATTCTTGAAGACCCAAAGGGTGATGGTAAACATTTTTTAGTGTCAAAATCGGGTGTTTCCACATGGTTACATCAAAGTGATGATGCTAAAGCCTTCTTTGATGCATGGAAGCAGCGTATACAGCCTGCTTGTTGTGATTTTCCAGCTATTCAGCAATTGGTCTATGCCTCGTATGAAGTTTGTACGGTATTAGAGGATTTGCCTTCACCTAAAACATCCCCTGCAAATGGTTTGTTGTGGCTGCATGAGCCTGAGTGGAGTATTTGTTTTGATCATGCATCCAATACGGTTTATTTAGCATCGCGCATTAGTGAACAGCAACTCGATGATATTGAAAATTTATTGGATGATGTGAGTGAAGAAAGGCTTCCTGATAAGCTTGTTGTATCAGAAATACATGAAGCTTCGAGTGATTACTGTGCTGCTGTGGAGCAAGTAAAAGAATATATCCATGCAGGTGATGTTTTTCAGGCAAATATTGCCCGATTTTGGCATATGTCTTTTGATAAAGATCATCTTTTTCATCTTTATCAACGGTTGCGCCGTGTGAACCCCGCCCCCTTTTCATGTTTTCTTCGTGCTGATGATTTGAGCATTATTTCAGCTTCCCCTGAACGGTTATTTTCTTTATCAAGTGATGGTATTGCAGAAACGCGTCCTATTGCGGGAACAAGGCGACGCAGTGAGGGCAATGAAGATACGCTATTGCGAAATGAACTACTACTTTCAGATAAAGAGTGCGCTGAACATATTATGTTGGTGGATTTAGAGCGTAATGATTTGGGGCGTGTTTGTGAGTCTGGCAGTGTGCAAGTCAATGAACATATGGTCATTGAGCAATATACCACTGTACAGCATATTGTATCCAATGTGCGAGGAAAACTTGCTAAAGATCATGATGTCGTAGATTTATTTCAAGCGATGTTTCCTGGTGGTACGATTACAGGCTGCCCTAAAGTGCGCTGTATGGAAATTATTCATGAATTGGAGCATCAAGCTCGTGGTCCTTATACAGGTGGTATTGGTTATATTGCATGGGATGGCAGTGCTGATATGAACATTCTTATTCGTAGTTTCTGGCATGATGGAGAGCAATTACACTGGGCGGCTGGCGCTGGTATTGTGGCAGATTCAGACCCTGAAAAAGAGCGGGCTGAAACAGAGCATAAAGCAGAGGGTTTATTGCGTGCTTTGTATGACTGTTAGCACTTTTCATTTTTCTTAATGCATTCCTCTATAGCTTGGATTTGGCTTTCTAAGCCAACAGCATCTTCGATATTAATCTGAAAGGCAATGCCGCTGCCAGGAGTCTTTTTAAATCCGCCAACATCGGATATTTTTTCAAGAATAATTCTGCTTAGATGTTCTTCGACAATAAACATGAGCATATTGCGATGCGTTTCAAGGTTTAGTCCCAAAAATGTATGTTGGGGTTTAAGACCTTCACCTCTGGCATCCGATACAATGGTTGCACCCGTAGCACCAGCATCGCGTGCTGCCTGCATGATTTTGTCACTTTTGGTATCTTCAACAAAGGCAATAATAAGTTTAAAATTCATAACAACTCCTTTTTTCTTTTTTCTTTTTGATGGTATTCAAGCCATGCTGATATTTGGGCATAGAATAAAACACTAATAATGGGAAATACGCTGGCAAAGGCGATAAGACCAAAGCCATCAATGATAGGGCTGCGACCAGGAATCGTACTTGCTAAACCTAATCCAAGCGCTGCCAATAAAGGCACGGTCACAGTGGAAGTTGTGACACCACCAGAGTCATAAGCCAATGGGATAATTGTTTTGGACGCAAAGAATGTTTGCAAAACAACTAAAATATAAGCACCCATGATAAACATCCACAAAGGACCACCCGTAACAATACGCAAACATCCAAGGGATACCCCTGTTGCCACACCAAGCCCTACGGCAATGCGTAAACCAAATGCGGAGATGGAGCCTGCAGAAATTTCCTGCGCTTTTTGAGCAACAGCAATCAATGCGGGTTCGGCAAATGTGGTCGCAAAACCAATCGTAAAGCCAAATAGATATACCCAGCCATAATCTGACCAAAGATAGTCACCGATGATGCCATCAGGATATAGAAATGCAGGGGCTGTTAATTGTTTTGCCATGGTATCACCAAGTGGAAAGATGGCTTCTTTTAGACCAACAAGAAAAAGGGCAAGCCCAATAACGACAAAGCACAAACCTTTGAGTACCTCTGAAATATGAGCAATGGGTTGTTTTAAAATGACATACTGAAAAAAGAACAGCGTGAGGATAATGGGCATCACATCCCAAACTGTCCGCCAAAGCGTGGAGCCAAGTAGTGTGAAGAATTCATTCATGGCAATACAATCATGCCATATATCATAACAAATAGCATGGGCATGAGTGATGCAAATGCAATAAGCCCAAAACCATCAATGATCGGGTTGCGTCCTGCAATGGAAGATGCAAGTCCAATGCCTAATGCGGTAACAAGTGGTACGGTAATGGTAGAGGTGGTAACGCCTCCAGAATCATAAGCGATACCAATGATTTCTTTGGGTGCAAGGGGCGTAAGTAATTGAATCATTACATAGCCGCTGATAATCATTATTGGCAATGACCAGCCGCGTAGGATGCGTAATACGCCGAGTAAAATAGCCAATCCAACAGATAAAGCGACACTTAGGCGCAAGCCATTGGCATAGGATAATTTATCTACATCGTTAGAACCGATTAAACCTGCCTGTGCTGCAATATCGGCAGCTTTTCCTGCAATTGCGATAAGCGCAGGCTCGGCGATGGTTGTACCAAAACCAAGTAGAAATGCGAATAATAAGAGCCAAAACAAACTACCTTTTTTAGCGAATGAATAAGCAAGTTTTTCGCCTATAGGAAATAGTGCTAATTCCAAGCCTTGGATAAAAAGTGCCAAACCAAACAAAACACAAACAAACCCAGTAAGCATGGTTGGCAAATTGGGAATGGGTTGATGTAAGACAAAAAGTTGAAAGATAACAATGACCAATATAATCGGCGCCAAATCTCGTAAAGCACCAAGGAGAGGTTTAAAAAACGACTGAAATTGCTGCTGCATGAGTTCTATATGGTTTCCTTTATCTTTTTCTCGGCTTAGTCACCTGTAGCAATACGATCTACTAATTCTTTTACAGTTGGAATATAGCCACCTTGATAAAAAGGATCTTCACCAAACCGATAAGCGGCATGGCCGGCAAACATCAAATTATGTTCAAGCTCTCCATCATGGGCGACTGATTGCAATGTTTTTTGAATACAAAAGCTGCGGGGATCTGCTTTTCTGCCCGTTGTACCAAGTTCATTGGCTGCCCAGTTGGAAAAGGCACATTGTGATAAGCAGCCCATGCAGTCCAGTTGGTCTTGGCGAATTTCTTGGGCTTTATCCTGGTCCACAAAAATAAGTGTTGAGTCTGGTGTCAACAGAGCTTTGCTAAAGCCATCATTCATCCAATCTTTTGCACTCTGTGCATCTCGCTTGGTTACATAAACTTTTTTATTGCGAACACCAAATGTAAATACTTCACTGTGATCACCAGAAGCATGATCCATAAAGGCAATTTCACGATCAGAGCGTTCATATAGCTCATGTAAGAAGCTGTTATAAATGGCAGATGAATAAAAACCTGTAGGAGAAAATTTATTAAGTTTAATATCGCCTTCTTTTAGGTGTAATAGGCGTTGTTTCCAAACATCCGAAATAGGACTTTCTTGGGTTAATAGTGGGCGTGTACCATATTGGAAGACAATCGGACCGACTTCTTCATTATTCAGCCAGTCAGACCA
>JAUZQR010000053.1 GCA_030950865.1 Mariprofundaceae bacterium
ATCATCCTTTATCATCCTTTATCATCCTTTATCATCCTTTATCATTATAAATCAGCATAAGATTGCGACCAGAGCCTTGCAATTTCACTTGAAAGATAGGTTCTAACATTTCTGCTGTGAGCAACGATGCTGCTTGCCCCACTTGTACACCACCCTGACCATCCAATAACACCACAACATCGGCAACAGCCGCTGCTTGCTGCAAATCATGCAGCACGGTGATGATTAAACGACCTTTTATAGATTGTTGTTTTATCAAGCTCAGGCAATCAACTTGATGGCGCATATCCAGATGTGCTGTAGGCTCATCCATCAACCACACAGGGCAGTCGCGCATCATCAATGCAGCAATTTCAACCCGTTGCCGCTCACCACTGGATAATTCACCCAAGGCACGGTGTTTTAAAGGTGTTAATTCAAGGTAACTCAGTGCTTCTTCAAGTTTTTCTATGTTGCAGTGAGCTGCCAGCCCTAAACGTTGCTCAACTGTTAAAGCAAATTCAGTGGGCGGAAGCTCCCCTTGCCATGCAATATGTGTTGAAAGCTCGGAATGAGTATAGTCTACCAAGTCTTTATTTTGTAATGTTATTTCCCCTGTAAAATCAGTGTGCAAACCTCCCAAAGCCAATAATAATGTAGATTTTCCCGCGCCATTTGGCCCTAAAACCACCACCACATCGCCTTTTTTGGCTTGCATGGTTAAGTCAGAGATAAGCTGTTTCTCACCGCGATGGAGTTTTAAGTTTTCAGCTTGAATCATGTATTTCTTCTCAATAACAGCCATAAAAATACAGGCACACCAATCATGGCAGTAAGCACGCCTACAGGCAGTTCTGCTGGGCTAATCACAATTCGGGCTGCGGTGTCTGCCAACATCAATAACACACCACCACCCAATGCCGATGCAATCAACACACTATTATGTAATGAGCCAAACAATAAACGCATCAAATGCGGCACAACCAAACCCACAAAACCAATCGTGCCAGCCGCCGTCACTGCAATGGCGGTAACTGCTGAAGCCAGTAACAATAAAAGCGTTCGTAAACGCGAAACATTCACACCCAAAGATGCGGCATGTTTTTCACCGAGCAATAACTTATCCAAAGACAATGATAACATAAGTCCGCAAAGCAATGCTGTACCCCAAGCCAGCAGTAACGACCAAACTGGCAATGCCGAATTGGATAAATCACCCATCATCCATGCGTATGCTCTTGCCACGCCACGCTCTGGTAATAAGGCAATCAAAAGCATCAGTATGGCTGCCCAGAATGCAGCAAGCACCACGCCAGCGAGCAACAGCCTTGCAGAACCAAGGTGTGAAAATGAAAGTACAATGACAATGCCTACCCATGCACCAATAAATGCCCCCAACGATACAGCCCACGTGGTGTCTGGCATGAGTGCCATGGCTGAAACCGCACCAACTGCCGCACTACCAGCCACACCCAAAACATAAGGCTCTGCCAATGGATTGCCCAAAAGAACTTGAAACCAAGCTCCCGCTAATGCCAACATACCGCCTACCGCAAATGCAGTGAGCAAGCGGGGAGAGCGCAACTCCCAAAGTATGCGTGATTCCATCTCACTGCTGGGGCTAAATGGATTAATCCAATGCTCTCCCAAACCTAGAAGCACCCATGCAACAACAAGGCTCAGAACAAACAAGCTGATAAATAATAACCAAGGATTGTGTTTAATGTTCAAAATCTAACTGCCCTTTTAAATATTCCATACCATCCAATAGCCTAGGGCCAGGGCGATGCACAAGGTCGGGATTTACTGTAATAACACGAATGTCTTTACCCAACCATTTCTGCCAAAAAAGTGTGCGTTCTTTCACATCCCGATTTTCCGAAGGAATAATGATAATTTCTGGTTTGGCAGCAATCACAGACTCAATATTCACCCGTGGTGCCTCAAGATTCACATCACCAAATACATTTTTTAAGCCCATGCGTTTTAATACATCATGGATAAAGGTGTTTTTTCCTGCTGTTAACAAAGGTTCAGCCCAAACCTCATAAAATACAGGCGTTGGTTTGTTGACCCTACCAAGCTTATCCAAGCGTTGTTGCAAGCCATCCGCCACTAGGTTTGCTTGCAGGACATGCCCTGTCACCTTACCAATTCGACGAATATCTATAATGACTTCATCCACCGTTTCTGGATAGCTTTGAACAATCTTTACGCCCATAGCTTCCAGTTGTTTGATACCTGACATTTTTGTATCCAGTACAATCGCCATGCTGGGTTTGAGGGCAAGTGCAGCCTCAACATTGATACGATTATATGCACCAACACGGGGCAGTTGTTTGGCTGCTTTTGGATAATCACAGTAGCTAACTGCCCCCACCACATCCTTTTCGGCACCAATGGCATACAGCACTTCACAAATATGCGGTGCAAGTGCAAGAATGCGTTCACCAGCAAAAGCGGGGGTTACGGAGCATACGCATAACAACAATAAAACTAGTCTTTTTAAAGAATCCATCCGCCGTAGCTTTGCCGATGCACACAACAATGTCGAACATTCTCCATGCTTATGACAACCAAAAACTGAATCGTCTCTGATAAACCATTAAAATTGTAATTGACGGTCAACTTCCAACCAAGCTGATAGGTTTACTTTTCTTTGTGATAAAATACTGGAGCGCATGCCACGATCTGTTTTCAAGCCTACCAACGAAAAGGCACCCGACTTTCGTTTTAACCTTGCAAGGTTCTTTCGTGCAGAATCCAAAGTTTTTACGCCTTTCTTAAACCAGTTAGAAGCCTGCTTTTTATCTTTTTTCAAGCCGCGCCCTTCAGCATACATATAACCCAATGCATTCTGCGCCGCATCCAATCCCTGCTCGGCAGCTTTGCGATACCAATAAACCGCTTTTTCATCATTTTGTTTTAAGCCTTGCCCACGTCTGTATAAGTTCCCTAAATTAAACTGTGCCAATTCATAATTTTGTACAGCAGCTTTTTTATACCACTTGATTGCCAACAATGTATTTTCATGACCACCAAGACCTTCCTCATACATACTTGCCAATAAGTTCTGAGCTTGCGCATCGCCCTGCGCCGCCAAAGGCTCTAGTAAATTCAAAGCTTTTTTATAATCTCGCGGCAACCCTTCACCATTGTAATACAAAACAGCCAAATTATACCTTGCATCTGGATCTCCACCTGCAACGGCTTTGCCGTACCAAGCTGCCGCATCTTTATCACTGCGTCCGACACCCCTTCCTAGACTATAAAACAAACCCAATAAAAATGGTGCGCGAACATTGCCGCCCTGCTCTGATTTTTGTAGCCATGCCACCGCTTCACTATCCTTGGCTTGCACACCCAAACCACGCGCATACACCACAGCAAGATTAAACTGTGCCTTAGCACTACTATGACTAGCCTTGTCAAACCAGTACCTAGCTTTTCTCATATCAGGTTCTTTAATACCGCGCCCCAAAGCATACATAACCGCAAGATCATTTTGCGCTTCCACCAATCCAGCCTCGGCAGCTTGCGTCAACCAGTGCATTGCCTGTGCATCATCTTTTTTTCCTGCCAAACCTTCCGCATAAATAATCCCAAGGTTGTATTTGGATCGAACAACACCGAGTTCAGCAGCCTTCTGCAGCCACCGTATACCCTTTGATATATCTTTTTTCGTCCCTGCCCCCTGCACATACAACACACCAAGTGCTAAAGCTGCCTCTTTATGTGAATTCTTGGCTGCGACGCGATACCAGTAAAAAGCTTTCGCCTTATTTACACGCATGCCCAAGCCAAAATTAAACCCTCGCCCAAGCTCAAATGCTGCTGCTGCATGTTTGTTCTCTGCCGCTTTGCTCATCCAGCGTATCGATTTCGTCGCGTTGGCGCTGACACCCTTCGAACCACGGTACATCATTGCCAACATATATTGCGCATCCGCATTTCCCGACTCTGCTTGATGAGAAATATTTTTAACTATTTTCTTGCG
>JAUZQR010000054.1 GCA_030950865.1 Mariprofundaceae bacterium
TGGTCTACATGTCTATTAAAGTCACACAACATTGTCAATATGATGATAAAGAATATGAAGCAGGCGAAACCGTCAACGCCAAAATCGGAAAGTACCTGATCGCCGCTGGCGTAGCGGAAGAAGTAAAGAAAGATCAACAAGAAAATAATGGTGAATAAGTAAATCATGTCATATGCGAACATCGCAGATATGCAGGCGGCGTTTGGTGATACGGAGTTAATCCAAGTCACCGACCGCGCTGGTGATGGCTCAATGGACTTGGTCATTTTGCAAGGCGCATTGGATGATGCGTCCGCTGAGGCTGATTCCTATTTGCCAACTCCAGCCAACACGCCAAACCGTGCATTGGTAATGCACGTGTCTGCGATTGCTCGCTATTTACTTTATCAAACAAAAGCAACAGATGAGGTCTATGAACGCTATAAACATGCTATAGCGTGGTTAACCAAAGCCGCGACGGGCAAAGTGACCTATGACTTATCCCCCCTCTCAGCAGGAACGACAGCATCGCCTGCTATATCACCATTAATGTTGCCGCATGAAGCGATGCAAGTGCCTAAGCGTGGGCGGTATTTGTTCTAATGCGTATCACAGAGTTTCAAAACATCATTGTAGCAGCGATTCATAAAGCCTTACCCAATATCAAGCAATGCGAGATTTATGACGGTCAATTTGATGGCGAACATGGTCAACGTGTGGCGATTCATGCGCCTGCGGTATTTGTGGCAGCGCGTTCAACCTTAGCCATATCCGACCCTGGTATTGCAGGGCAAATGGACATCAAGCTTGAACTTTCAGCCTTTATCATTGCCCAATATGCCAACGACCGTATCAAGCGCGAAGGTGGCTGTATGGATTTGGCTGAATCGGTCGCACTCTTGATTCACAATAATAATTTTAACCAAGCTTTTGTGGGCGAAGCAAAAGTAAAACGTATGCAATCGAAAACCAATGCGGCTGTGGATAGCGCAGGTTTTGCCATTTGGTCGGTCGATTGGGCGCAAAGTATCCGTATTGGTAGCAATCCAGTGCATCAGTTTGGCACATTACAAAGCGTGAATGTTAGTCGAGTGCCTGATGTTGGGGGTACCGCCAAAGGAGCATACACGCCAGTATGATACTCGAACTTTTGCAACGGCTCGAAGATTTGGAGCGTAAACTCCACAATATCTGCATGCTTGGCACGATTGCACAAGCGGACTATGGCAAGGCTCGTGTGCGTGTGTCGATGGGTGATTTAACCACGGCTTGGTTACCTTGGCTTACCCAGCGGGCATCCAACGATGTGACATGGGACGCGCCCGAAATTGGCGAGCAGGTTATGATAGTATCACCTAGTGGCGATCTTTCCAACGGTATCGTTTTCCCTGCGCTGTATCAGCAACAACACCCCGCGAATGGCGCAAACCCTGATAAGAATACACGAACCTACAGAGACGGCGCAGTGATTGAATAC
>JAUZQR010000055.1 GCA_030950865.1 Mariprofundaceae bacterium
ACCGCCACGAACATTGAATATAGCGGTGATTTTTAAATAACGCGGATCCATAGCCTCAATTAAATCAGAAGCCATCATATTGGTCACTTGTTCGTGAAAATGCCCTTCATCACGAAAACTCCAGTAATAAAGCTTTAATGATTTGAGTTCGACGCAAAGCTCATCGGGAATATAATCAATTTTAATTTCTGCAAAATCTGGTTGCCCTGTTTTGGGGCAAAGGCAGGTGAATTCAGGTGAATCAATTTTGATATGATAATCGCGTTCTGGATTTGGATTCGGGAATACTTCCAGTGTTTTGCTTGCTTCAGCGGTAGGCTTGTTACCTAACTGGGTTAAATTCTTGGTGAGTGACATGGTTAAACCTCAAAATGTTCGATAATATCGGAATAAATAGCAGTCAGTGTATCCAGCTCATGCGTAGCGACACACTCATTGACTTGATGGATGGTGGAGTTGGTTAAGCCCAACTCTGCGACAGCCACACCTGCGGCTGCAATGAAACGCCCATCAGATGTGCCGCCACCTGTATCACGCAATGTATCAATGCCTGTTATGCGCTTAATAGATGTGCAAATGGTGTCCAAAAAGATGCCATCAGGGGTGGAAAAGGCAGTGGCAACGTGGTCAAAGTTGTAGCTGACTTCAGTTTTTTCACATGCAGCTTCAATCAATGACTTAATTTGTTCAAAATGATTACCTGGATTGTAGCGAATATCCAAGAATGCCTCGGCAGTGCCTGGAATGACGTTGCTGGCACCTGTTCCAGCATTAAAATTGGTAATTTGACATGATGTTGCAGGAAAGCCTTCGGCGGCCTTTCCCCAATCAATATCAGTGATGCGTGCCAAAGCTGGTGCGGCACGATGAATGGCATTATCAGCATCTTGTGGGTAGGCAGAATGCCCTTGTTTGCCAAGGAAGGTGATGCGTGCTTGCACCACACCACGGCGACCACGGCGAATGGTATCACCAACTTTTTCAGAGCAAGAAGGCTCACCAACAATCACCGCATCAGGTAATGTATTATTTTCCTGCATATATTCGACGATGCGAATCGTGCCATCAATAGAGTCACCTTCTTCATCGGATGTAATCAATAATTGCAGCGTAGGTAAGGGTGTTTGCTGGGCACAAAGTGTTGCAATGGCCGCTAACCAACAGGCAATGCCGCCTTTCATATCCTGTGTGCCACGACCATGCAAGGTTGCTCCATCAGGACCATCCTCAACCACGGCTTCAAAAGGAGGATGTGTCCAAGCTTCAATCGGCCCTGTTGGTACAACATCGGTATGTCCTGCAAATGCCAATGTGCCTTTAAGCTCGCCGATACGACTATAAATACTATTGGTAATACCAGCAGTATCTACGGATGTTCGTACAAAACCCAAGGGGGCAAGCAAGGATTCGATATAATTTTGGCAGCCAGCATCTTCGGGGGTGGGTGATTCGCGGCGAATCAGTTTGATGGCAATGTTGAGGGCAAGGCTAGTCATGGTGTTGTAATCCTTTCAAATGACTCGCATTGACGATGTATACCGTTAAAACAATGTTGTTGCGTTGCCAGTTGTTCAATTTTTTCAATCGTCGCACAGCCTACGTGTTCAAAGACTTCCATGAAAGTTGTCTTTTCATTTTGCATACGTTTGTAGAGCTTTGCTTGGATGTTTAACTCGCTTTGAACATGCTTCAACCATGCTTGAAATGCACGTTCTTGCTGATGTTCCGCATGATACCAAACAAAGGCAGAGAAGGGTTTATGATTAGGCATGGCAAGCTTTAAGCACCGTAATGTTATCGCCATTTTCAAGTGATAACGGTGTATTGTTTTCTACAGACTCGATAGGTAAATGAGCAATACCAAAGCTTTCATGCGATGCATTTGTAGCGGCTGAAGTAAGCATACCTATCTTATGCTTGCTTTGAATGGGGCAGGGGGCATGAGGTGAATTACCTTTAATTTTAACGTGATACAGCTTCTTTTTGATGCCTTTTCGCCAATGCATGCGGCTGGTGACTTCTTGCCCGACATAACAACCTTTATCAAAATTCACACCGTTCATTTCGATTAAATTGGCATTCAATGGGTGTGTAGATGCATTCCAATCACGTCCAAAACGGGGTGTTCCATAAAGAATAGTAGCTTTTTCTAAGTCGCTTTCATCACATGTATTGGGGATGTTAGCAAGTGCCTTATGAATATCAGCGTTTTTCATAACCAGCCATACACCTTGGCTGGCAGCTTCGGACATGGGTAGGCTAGCTTCGATAGGTTGAGTGATTTCTTGAATAATTTGTTTCGTAGCCTCGCCTTGAATGGATAAAATGCCCAATGATTCAACGCATCCCAAGCGAATACCATGACCCAATGCAAAACGGCGCAAACGCTCAACCAGTGTTGCAGCATAAGTTGCTTGGGTGATCAAGATAAGCTCATCGCCAATGTCTATGATATGCATATCTGCAATCATTTTTCCTTGAGGGGTAAGTACAGCCGTATAAATGGGGTTAGTAGGGGTGAGCAGGTTTATGTCTTGAGTAATTTGACCTTGCAAATAATCACGAATGCCCTCACCAGAAGCTTTTAAGACTGCCAATGATGTGCGGTGGCAGCATAAGGTTTGTATTGAGGGCAAATTTAGCATGGCGATATGATGGTCAGTCATGATGATGAGTTCAAGCTTTGGCAAAATCATGTTATTAAACATATAAAATCTGTGGGTTTGAATCGTTTCTCGGTTATTACGAGCACTTGCATTTTGGTTTTAGGCTGATAATTTACCCCCTAGGGATTTTAAG
>JAUZQR010000056.1 GCA_030950865.1 Mariprofundaceae bacterium
AAATGCGCCCATACAATTCATTCAATGGTTTTGAATGGCTCCAGCACTTATCATCGATTTCAGGCATAGTTTGCATGCGCCAGCACCAGTTGTTTTCCAAGGTTCCTGGTGTATTAAAGCGAGCTGTTGTATCCAATTGCAATAAATCCTGCATGGGAATAATCGCTAAAATAGCAGGGGATGCGAGTGCAGTGCGAATCATTGCCCAAGGCATATCTTCAGCCGTGATGCCCAAATAAGCCAACACATGTTGACGCTCACCATCTGAGGCTGCTTGCCACCAGCCCATCGTAGTATCGTTATCATGGGTACCTGTATATGTGACCATATCATGACTATGTTGATGGGGGAGGTATGGATTATCAGCGCCACCGCCAAAAGCAAACTGCAGGATTTTCATGCCAGGTAGTTTGAATTTCTTACGCAAAACATGAACTTCTTCGGTAATCATACCCAAATCTTCGGCAATCAATGGCAGTTGACCGAATGCATCTTGCAGGGCTTGTAGTAGCTTATCTCCAGGCGCTTTACGCCATTCACCCTCAATACCATCTTCACGATGCCCAGGAATCGCCCAATAGGCTTCCAAGCCGCGAAAGTGATCAATGCGTAGCATATGCATACGCTTGATTTGAATGCGAACGCGCTCAATCCACCAGTCAAAGCCAGAATCTTGCATATTATCCCACACATACAGTGGGTTTCCCCAGCGTTGACCCGTTTCAGAGAAATAATCAGGTGGCACACCTGCAACTTCATCACATAGTCCATCTTCATTGACAGTGAAAAATTCGCGATTTGCCCAAACATCCGATGAATCATGGGCAACATAAATCGGCAAATCTCCGAATAATTGTACACCGCGTGATTCCGCATATTCTTTAATGGCTTGCCATTGTTCGGCAAATAGGAATTGTTCAAAAATAACACGGTGCATATGCGCAAGTAAGGTGTGCGATGCTTCTTTTAATGCTTCATTTTGACGGTCACGCAAATCTTTTGGCCAATGCCACCAAGGCATACCTTCATGTACAACTTTAAGTGATGCAAACAAGGCATAATCTTCTAACCAAGCTTGGTTTTCTTCTCTAAACAAACTGATTTTATCGCGTAATTCCGTATTGCTTTCGGCATCTTGCCAAAAATGTAATGCGGCTTTGGCTCGTGCTGTGGCAAGCTGTAAGTCACCTTGTATCACTGCTTGAATATCATTTTCTGTCAGCCAACCTTGTTGCTCAGCACTACGTAAATCAATTAAATCGGGGTTGCCTGCAGAAGAAGATAACGATTCATAAGGTGAGCCATGGCTATGTGTAGGTCCTAAGGGTAAGAACTGCCAAATGCGGTAACCGCCTTGAATCAATTGATCAATAAATTGTAGGGCTTCTTCGCCCAAAACACCATGTTTAAAAGGTCCTGGTAGGGATGTTATATGAAGTAAAACACCAGATTGGCGTTGTTCAAGAGCAGATGTCATTCGCTACCAGCTCCACCACGACGCATGGCTCCGCCACCTTCAGCATCACCACCGCCTTGTGAAATAGCACAGTCAAGGTTCCCAGGTGCAGCACAACCCATCAATTGATAGAGCTTTTTCAGGTGTTTGCGATATAAATTGTCAAAATCTTTTACTGCACCTGATGGATTATAATCACCAAACCACCAGCACCAATCAGAGCCTTCACAAATACGCAGTTGCTCTTTAACTGCCTCGGCTGTTTCAGGGCTTAAAGATTTTATGCGTGTATCAAATACTTTTTTCGCAGCAATTAATAATTCCCATGCACTGGTTTTGGCGCGATCACCAATCCAAGTCGATAGATTGCCATATACCCAAGAACCAGCCACAAGCTTCTTAAGTGGCGTTTTGGCTGGATGATCTGCCAAGTATTCACTAAATGTTGTTAACTGATAATCTTCATGCTGGGCAATGGTTTGATACAGTTCAACAAGGAATGGCACACCATTTTCATGGAAATGCTCCCAAGCATTTTCACCATCCATAATAATCGGAACAATAGGATTTTTCATGCCCAGCGTACGATGTTTTATTTCAGCAAGCTCATTCATAAAGTTTGCCACAGCATCATGCGTTCCCCATTTTGAATATTCAAAACCAATCAAATCAGAGAGTCTATCATCACGGAAAAAACAGCTTATTTGCTCATTGCCTTCACCGACCAACCAGGGTTGATAAAGCTCATGGGGGTGTTGTTCACGTAAATTATAACCCAAGGAATGATGCAAGACAGACTCACCTGTTGCGCACCAATCAAAACCTGCATTGCCAAGCAGAGCCAATGTTGCTTCTGAAACTGCGCCTTCGGCAGGCCAGACACCTTTGGCTTTTTGACCACAGAATGCTTCGTGAGATGTAATGGCTAAGTCGATATGTTCAATAGCGCGCTCTTTGCCACCAGGGTATTGCTCTTTTGGAATCAGTGCATCAGCGACTGTTTCGCGAGCGGTGTTGAAATCAAGCATAAGCGGGATAATAGGGTGAGCATACGGTGTTGTAGTAAGTTCAACCTTGCCACTTTCTAACAAACGACGGTGGGTAGTCGGAATATCATTGAGTAATGATGAAATAAGCGTGAGTAAATCATAACGGTCTTGATAATTAAAATGGCAGCCTTTTTCAATCAAGCGACGTGCAACAAAATTGCGTTCTCGTACTGTTTCAGCCAGCCAACCTAGATGATACCACGTCACCAAATCAGTAAAATAATAACCACCAAGATATTCAATAGCATCATGGCTTTGAGCATGCTCAGACAAGCTTAAAAGCCGTGAATAAGCAGGGTAGCGATGCAAATTGCGTTCATGGTTAAGGCGAAAGCAGTTTTCTAGCAAAAACTCTTTTTCTTGTTTGTTGTAATCGCCTGTTTTATGAATCAATGATGCCATCAATGGGTCTTTTAATTCATTGGTTTCATCCTTTAAAAAACCTTTCAGTTGCGTAGCATAATCGTCGATTTGCGCAGTTAATGAAGGTACATAGTTAATCACAGCTTTGGCTTCTGGTAATTGCTCTAAAATCTCAGCCATATCTGTATAATCTTTCATGGTATGTAGATA
>JAUZQR010000057.1 GCA_030950865.1 Mariprofundaceae bacterium
TTACCAATGCACTCAGACTACGAAATACGAAATTATAACTGTTACAATTGATTTAATGAATCAGCCAAAACGATCAAGATGTCGTGCTGGGACATTCTGCTTCTCACTAGGATGAACCAGTGTTTGCGGATTGCCAGCAGGTGAATGGTTGCGGAATGCGGTAGGATTTGATGCCTGAACACGCACCACATCGGTTGCAGCAGCATCCACCAACGGTGTTGGTACTGCAACCAGCGGCGGAACAGCAACCGCTGGTACACGCGAGACAAGTGTAAGTTCAGATATAGCTAACATACTATAAGTATAGCAGTTTATTTATAACTGTGAAAACTATTGGTTCATGCGCTCAAAAAACTCGGCGTTATTTTTGGTTGTACCAAGTTTATCCAATAAAAATTCCATTGCCCCAACAGCATTCATAGGCGATAGAATTTTACGTAAAACCCAAATTTTTTGTAAGGTTTCGCTGTCAATCAACAGCTCTTCTTTACGTGTGCCAGATGGCGCAATATCAATGGCAGGGAATACGCGTTTATCAACCAACTTACGATTCAAGTTAATTTCCATATTACCCGTACCTTTAAACTCTTCAAAGATTACTTCATCCATTTTCGAACCAGTGTCCACCAATGCTGTAGCGATAATGGTTAATGAACCACCACCTTCGATATTACGAGCAGCACCAAAGAAACGTTTCGGGCGATGTAGAGCATTGGCATCCACACCACCAGTTAGAATTTTACCCGAAGATGGCACAACTGTATTAAAAGCACGCGCCAAACGGGTAATCGAATCCAATAAAATGACCACATCTTTACCATGCTCAACCATGCGTTTGGCTTTTTCGATAACCATTTCAGCAACTTGTACATGGCGTTGTGCTGGTTCATCAAAAGTGGAAGAAACTACTTCACCATTCACAGAACGTTTCATATCTGTTACTTCTTCAGGGCGCTCATCAATCAATAGAACCATCAGTGTGACTTCAGGATGGTTCTTTTCAATGGAGTGCGCGATGGATTGCATCATCATGGTTTTACCTGTGCGCGGAGGCGCAACAAGCAAAGCACGCTGACCTTTACCAATCGGTGAAACCAAATCAATTACACGTCCTGTTTTATCTTTGGCAGTGACATCTTCAAGCTCCATCACCAAACGTTCGTCAGGGTATAAAGGCGTAAGGTTATCAAACAATACCTTGGTACGAGCTACAGATGGCTCTTCACCATTGATGCTGTCCACAGTCTTCAAAGCAGAATATTTCTCACCACGACGTGGGGTGCGAATTTCACCTGTAACAGTATCGCCTTTACGCAAAAATGAGCGGCGAATTTGATGTGTGGATACATAAACATCATCAGGGCCAGATAGATAGTTGGCTTCTGCGGAGCGTAGGAAACCAAAACCATCAGGTAAAATTTCCAATACACCTTCGGAGTAAATCGTGCCACCACGCAAGCCATGTGCGCGTAGAATAGCGGAAACTTGTTCCTGCTTGCGCATGCCCGCAACGTTATCAATGCCCAATGAATCGGCTTTTGCCAATAATTCTTCAGGAGACATGGCCACAACTTCACGAATATGCAGTGTCACATCTGCCAATTCATTGGATGTATTCTCATCTTCTTCTTCGTGTTTATTGCGGTGACGCTTATCAAAATTCCGATTGTTGTTGCGATTATTCCGATTGTTATTGCGATTATTCCGATTGTTGCGACGACCAGCGTGACGTTGTTCATCTTGGCGCTGCTCACCCTGATTTTGCTCACTCTTGTTTTGTTCAGAGGCAGCCGTTTCCATCTTCTTCTCAGGCTCATTCTTTGCAGTAGCTTTAGGCTCTGTGGCAGCCGTTGTACTTTCAGCTTTATCAGATTCAACAACCTTTTTTGGTCGACCACGGCGTTTGACAGGTTTTTTTTCTGTGCTTGCTGGTGTGTCAGCAGCAGTTTCTGTAACGACTTTTTTTGGGCGACCACGGCGAGGTT
>JAUZQR010000058.1 GCA_030950865.1 Mariprofundaceae bacterium
AGGAAGGCTAAAATAATCCGCTTAAATGCCTTCGACAAGTTGCCCTGCCCTGTTTATAGTTTTGCCATTACTTTCTAATTTCATGACTAAAGGATTACTATGTCAGCCCAAGCTTCCAATATTGAACAATCTCTAAAAGACTTTGAACAAGCTAAAAAAATCATCCCTGGCGGCGTAAATTCGCCCGTACGTGCTTTTAAAGGCGTGGGAGGCACTCCGCGTTTCTTTGACCATGCCAAAGGTGCCTATGTCACTGATGTCGATGGCAACAGCTACATTGATTACGTTGGCTCTTGGGGACCGATGATTTTGGGTCATGCTCACCCTGCCGTGATTGATGGCATCGCAGAAACCGCACAAAAAGGTGTATCATTTGGCGCACCATGTGAGCTTGAAATTGATTTGGCACAAATGGTCATTGATATGGTGCCATCCATTGATGTGATTCGTTTTGTAAGCTCTGGCTCAGAAGCAACCATGAGCGCGTTGAGATTAGCACGTGGTTTTACAGGTCGTGATAAGTTCATCAAATTTGATGGTGGTTATCATGGTCATGCTGATGGTTTTTTGGTGAAAGCAGGCTCTGGTGCTGCAACCTTTGGTGAGCCTGATTCAGCGGGTGTTCCCAATGACTATGCAAAACTCACACTTACTGCCCCATTCAATGATTTTGAAGCTATTAAGACTTTGTTTGCTGAAAATAAAGGCGAAATTTCCTGTATTATCGTAGAGCCTGTACCTGGCAACACAGGTGTGATGGATTTATACAACAATGGTTTCTTGCAGCAGCTACGCGAGATTTGTGATGCTGAGGGCGCATTGCTTATTTTTGATGAAGTGATGTGTGGTTTCCGCGTATCTTCTGGCGGCGCACAAAAACGCTTTGGCATTACCCCTGATTTAACATGCTTGGGCAAAATTATTGGTGGTGGTTTACCTGTTGGCGCTTATGGTGGACGCGAAGATATTATGCGCAAAATTTCACCCGATGGGCCTGTATATCAGGCAGGCACATTATCGGGCAACCCTTTGGCAATGCGTGCTGGTTTGGAAACATTATCCCGCCTTCAAGATGATGCCTTGTATAGCGAACTTGAAACCAAGTCCAAACGTTTGTTTGAAGGTTTGTTGGCTGGTTGTAAAGCTGCTGGTGTGCCTGCAACAGGCAATCGTTTTGGTTCCATGTTTACCGTGTTTTTCACCGAATTGGAACACGTTACATGTGGCGCTGATGTTTCAGAGCATTGCGATTTGGCATTTTTTGGACGTTTCTTCAATGAAATGCTGTTAGAAGGCGTGTATCTCGCCCCTAGCCAATATGAAGCAGCATTTGTATCAGCAGCGCATAGCGATGAAGACATTGATAACACCCTTGCCGCAGCATCACGAGTATTGGCACGTCTAACCGTATGATAAATCACCACAGAGAACACCGAGCACACAGAGAATATCATAAACCTCTGCGCTTCTCTGTGCCCTCTGTGGTTCAAAAAATGGAAAACCAAACATGAGTCTGATTGATAACATCACCTTTAATGATGCAGGCTTAGTCCCTGCCATCACCCAAGATGCAAAGTCTAAGCGTGTATTGATGATGGCATGGATGAATAAAGAAGCTGTCATACAAACCCTAGAAACAGGCTATGCACACTACTATTCCCGCTCTCGTCAAACACAGTGGAAAAAAGGTGAGTCATCAGGACATGTGCAAAAGGTGTTGGACATGTATTTGGATTGTGATGGTGATACGTTATTGCTGTTGATTGAACAAACTGGTGCAGCATGTCATACCAACCGTGAATCTTGTTTTTATAAACAAAAACAAGATGATGATTGGGTTACGATTGAGGAGCCAATGGAGTAATGACCAAGCTTTCCCAATTTCGTCATACCCGTGCAAACGGGTATCCATACTATCAATCACACCCTGAGGCGACTACGGTTACTGGATTCCCAATCAAGTTGGGAATGACGGGTGTTATCACACCCTTGGAGCGAACATGAGCAACAACATTCTAAACGAACTCGCAGCCATTCTTGAAGCGCGAAA
>JAUZQR010000059.1 GCA_030950865.1 Mariprofundaceae bacterium
GTTGCCCGCACATGTCCAGTTGCAACTTGATATTAAAGAGCGCCTTCCAGCCGCTGCTATCAGCTTAACCCAACTGGAACAGATTTTAATGAACCTCATTAAAAACTCCACCGAATCAATGCATAGTTCGGGTCGTATTAACATACAACTATATGCAAATTCTCATCACGAAATCAGTACCGAACAGTCACCAGCACTCACCATTAGCATTCAAGATGAGGGTATAGGCATTGCCCCTGAAGATATAGATAAGGTAAGCAAACCTTTTTGGACATCTCGTTCAAAAGAAGGAGGAACGGGTCTAGGATTAGCTATGGTACAGCGCATTGTGCGCAACAATGGTGGCGACTTGGATATTCAATCTACGCTAGGAAAAGGCACCCAAATCAATATCACTTTCCCTCCTATGAGCGACAGCGAACCCCGTTCAAATGAAAAGAATGAAGACTCAATACAGACCAGCAAGCGCCCTAACAAGATGGTTCCATGGCATATTCTTTTGGTAGATGATAGTCCCACCGTATTACGCATACACCAACATTTGCTTGAACAAATGGGACATAAAGTTACAACGGCTGAGGGTGCCGAAGCTGCTTTCAAAATTTATCAGGCATCTTTAGAAAACAGCAGTGAAACAATTGACTTGCTTGCAACCGACTTTCGCATGGGAGGTATGGATGGCATCGAACTAAGCCAGCTTATTCGTCAGCATGATAGGCAGCTACCTATACTTATCATCACTGCTTATGGTGATGCAAAAAAACTGCAACAAGGTCAAGGGCTTCAAGTCAGTATACTTGGCAAGCCTACATCCTATAAACAACTTCAATCACTTATCATCAAACTACAAAGAGGTTAATTGCTCTCTTTACCAATCAAGTCTCTTGCAGAAAACGATGGATATAACGCATCTGAAAAATAAAGCCCTTGCGCTGGCGCTGTTGCTGCTGCGATAGAGCGATTTTTTTGCTGCATAAGCTCTGGTATATAATCAGCTTTCCACTTGCCCGTACCAACTTGCACAAGGTTTCCTACAATATTACGTACCATATGATATAAAAATCCATCAGCATGAATATCAATAGAAACCTCCCAACCTTGCTGCTTAACAGTTAAATAACGAATTTCACGAACTGCGCTATGCGCTTGACAGCCTGTAGCCTGAAATGCCCCAAAATCATGCTCTCCTAGCATATAGTCAGCCGCCTGTTGCATCGCCTGAATATCCAATGCACGGGGCATCCACCAGTGCCGCCATGCAGCTAACACTGAAGGTGTTGAGCGGTTCCAAATTTGATAACGATAACGTCTTTCCAAACATGAAAAACGCGCATGAAAATCATCGTCAACAGCACAAACTCCCATCACAACCACACCCTCAGGTAGGAACTGATTTACCCCTTGTGTATATGCGCGGGCAGAGCGTTGCCAGCGTGCTTTTGATATATCAGCATGCACAAGCATGGCTTCAGCATGCACGCCTGTATCAGTACGTCCAGAAGCCATGATTGATCGCGAATATCCCTCAACTTTACTTATAGCCAGCTCTAAAACTTCTTGTACTGTTAAAGCATTATTTTGACGTTGCCAACCATGAAAAGAGCGTCCATCAAACTCAATCACCATAGCAATACGTTGTGTATCCATACCCGCATCTAACTCCATAAATAACGCACTGCGAATTCAAATGCCTCATATGTCATGAGTAGCCAGCCCATGTAGTTCAAGTGACTATCAGCAAGCTGTTTTTGTACTGCTAAATCTGTGGTTTTAGGTTTATCCCATGCATCCCATGCATCCCATGCATCCCATGTATACTTCGCACGTCTGCGAGAATCTTTTTCCACCACAATTATTAATTCTGTTATATAATTTGCTAACTTCTTCACTTTCTTAGGCTCTAAACACCATGCTCTATAGGTTCGCCGCACCAACACAGGCACACGCCGTAACATCACTGGCATTAGACGCAAATAAGGTGTGAGATAATGCTGTAAAACATCTATATGTGCCATAGTTTTCAACCACACCTGCATGGGCAATAAACGACCTAGCAACAGCGCGCAAACAAACATTTCACACAACTTTAAACTTAAATAAAAGCCCAACGTTAGACCTTCATAACTTACGGGTAATGCAAATCCAACCCAAATAATTTCACCAGGCGTGAATAATGCGTGAAAAATCATAATGGGAATAAGAAGCCAACGTAATATACGCCAACTTTTAACCCAACTGTGCCAAACCTTGTGAATATTTTTTTCTAGCATCCACATCAGCAAAAAAAATAAAAACAAGTGTGCCAAGCTCCAAACCCAAG
>JAUZQR010000006.1 GCA_030950865.1 Mariprofundaceae bacterium
TCCCCCATCCATGGGGTCGTGAATAGTTACACATGTTGAAAAGTGGTTGAGTTAATTTTCTGTGCGAAAGACGCTAGTTCCTGATAAAATATCATGCAGTGCTTGGCGTTGTGGGGTTAAAATCATAATCAACATGCTCAAAGCTGGCATGAGTGAGGCAATGGCAAAAATGGGGCGGTCAATTTGTCCTGTTGCAATATATACGTTCATTTGAAAGAAAGTTGCGCCTAAAGCAATCCATGTCAGTGCCAACGCAACAAAACGAATGCCTGCCGCAGCAATAGATGGGTGATCACCTGTATCAAGCATGGCAACGTGTAATCGCCAAGGACGCATGCCTGTAGTCATACCCGCTTTGTTCCAAAAGCCGACAAAATAGGCAAAAGCAATAGAGCAAGAGAGCAAGTATTGTAGCCATTTTGGAATGCTTTGCATGCTGGGGTCAAACGAGGTTAAGATAGCAAATGGGATAAATAAAAGACCAAACAAGATGGTTAAATCATACCCGCTTGCTAAAAAGCGAATCATAATACCTGCCTTGATTGCTTTGGGTCTTATTTGTTGCGTTGTGTTAGCCATGCTGTTCCCCAACTCATGATAAACATGATACATAATGTTAATACGATTGTTGCACCAGATGGCCAATCATAGTTATATGAAAATAGCAGCCCGATGAAGGTGCCGATGATGGCGAAACTCATACTTAATAGCCATAAACTAATCAGCGAACGTCCCCATAACCATGCACAGGTTGCAGGCAAGACCATCAAACCTGTGGTTAGTACAATGCCAGCAAGTTTGACGCACATCACCACGGAAAGTCCTACTGTGCCATACAATAATAGGCGCAATAGTGAGACAGGTAAACCACCTGCAGCGGCAGTAATGGCATCAAAAGCGATGCTCCACCAAGCGCGTGCCATGGTGATAAAAGCCAAAAGAATAATGCAGCCAATGAATAATAACCAATGCCATTCTTGTGTGGTAACAGTAAGAATATTACCAAATAAAAGTCCAAACAAATCTACTTGATTACGGCTAACTTGTGAGATTAACACAATCCCTAGTGCCATACTGCCTGCAAATAAAAGCCCTGTGCCAGTATCTTCGCTGATGCCGCGTTGTTTGGGTAATGCAGCAAGTAGTAAGGCAATACCAACACAAAAAGCAGTAGCGGTGGGTAATAATGGCAGTGAAAAAGCAATGGCTAGACCTAAACCTGCTAGCGAAGCATGAGAGATGCCAACGGTGAGAAATGATAAGCGATGTGCCAAAATCATTACGGACATGGATGATGCAACGATGGCAATAAAAAGTGCTGGAGGCAAGGCATCTTGCATAACTGGACTGGCGAAAAATTGCTGCAAAAAATCAATCATGATGGCACCCAATACAACTCGTATCATGGGCAATGACATGCATATGCTGACCATACATTTGATGCCATACATCTTCAGGGATTTGCTCACCTTTCATGGCATGGTGGTGGATACTTCGATTTAGGCAAGCAACGGAATCTACATGACCCGTAATGGCAGCAATGTCATGCTCAACCATCATAATCGCAACACCTTGTGTGTCGCATAGTTGGCGTAATAAAGCATATAATTTTTGCTGTTGCTTACTGTCTAAAGCTGCTGCAGGTTCATCCAAAAGCAATAGTTTGGGTTTGCGTACAAGTGCGCGCGCCAAACGTACCCGCTGCTGTTGCCCGCCTGATAACTGTCTGAAATCGCGGTTTATCAGGTGGTCCATTTCAACATATTGCAGGGCTTGAATAATATCGGCATGTTGATGTGATGTGGAAGTAAACCATTGCCACAATGGTTTGGCGTAATCGTGTAGTCCCATGGCAACAATATCACGTACTTTTAGTGGTAAATTGGGTGCGTAATCATGCAATTGATGTAAATAACCAATATTTTTTAGCAATCGATAGCGGTTGAAACGTTTGAGACATTCGCCAAATAGGTCGATATGCCCCGAATCAGGCTGTAAACGACCTGTAACCATGGAGAGAATGGTACTTTTTCCTGCGCCATTAGGTCCAACAATACCCATAAAGTGTCCTTCCTCGAGTTCGAGTGAAACATCATCCAAAATGGGCGTGTGCGATGGACCAAAATTGATATGGGATAGGCTGATTACAGGGCTTTTCATGGTTGTAAATCATCCAAGTTACGTTGCATAAGGTGTACCCATGACTCATCGCATGAGCCGAGAGCATCAAGGGTTATGATGGTGCTCGATGGATGGTGACTTTGCAGCCACTGCAAGGCACGGTTGCTATGATTACTATCGGCAATGAGTCGAATATTCGGGTGTAGCTGCAATTGCCGTAATGCTGCTTCGAGTTTGCGAGGTCCATGTTCATGACCATGCTGTTCGGATTCTAGGCTATTAAAAATAGGTATATGCAAAGCCTGAAAAAGGTTTGTCCAAGATGGGTGTTGCATAATGACACCATGTTTATTTAATCCAGTTGATTGGCTAATCTGTACCCAAGCTTGCCATAACTCTTCACTCTGTGTGAGGGCGAGCGCAAGATTTTTCTGGATTCTTTGTTTGTCTTTAGGGTACAAGCTTTGCAATTGCACTGCTAATTTCGGTAATACAGCTTGGATTGCATGTGGGTTTAACCATGCATGATTGGCTCTGTATTGTTCATGCTGATTGATGTGTTCTGTACGCGGCCATAGATCAAATACATGTATTTGATTTCCCAAGCTTGCCCAATGTCCATCATCTTGCGATGAACGCACCAAAAGGTTGCTTTGTTGCAGACTTTCAACTTGGCGTGGGGAAAGCTGAAAATGATGTGGGTCAGCATTGGCTGGTAACAGACATAGAACATCAGCATCAGGCTTTAACCAGTGAACCAGCCCCGCTATTGGCGGTAAGGTGGTGATAATATCAGTAGCCCTCGCAAATATAGGCATGCTGAAACTGAATAAGATGAGCAAGAAGCTATGAAATAAACGTCTCATTTTTTATGGATTGGCATAATCATTGCGTTTAGTGTTGTCCTATAGGTTTTTTTTAACTACATTTATGATAATGGGCAGACAGCGAAAGCTAAGGCTTTGCTTTATGTCTGGCAATTTGTCTGGTGATTTGGAATAAGTGTAATCATGTTAGCTTGCTTGTATTGCGTGCTTGATAAAAGGCTTATGTGCGCTAGATGTATGGGTTATGTGGTAAAAAAAGCAGGAGGCTGGATATGTTATCCCCGGGGTATTTTGATTTTCGCTGGAGTTGGTACCGCCCGATTTTTAATCGTGGTGAAGCAACTGCTGGGCGTTGCCGCGTGGATGTGCGTCGTTTGCCAGTACGTCTTTCTGGCGAAGATGGAAAGGAATATATCCCTTATGCTGTGAGCCCTAGCATGTCTGAGGTTATCTATACGTCGATGCGGCGGCTGCAAGATTATTCTGTGCGTTACATTATTTCAGGTGAAAAAGTTTCAGCACATCAATTGCCTAGCATGACACCAGTATCTCGGAAAATGGTTTTGCATTTACATAAACGTTACCCTCATTTGCCTCAAATGTTGTTGCATCATTGGTGCGCTGATGAAAAAGGTGGTTTGGCATTGTTGGCAATGTGGCAGGAAATGTGGAAGCAATCCTGGAAGCAAGATCAAGCCGATAATGCGCCATGGGTAGCCAGTGTAAATATTTTGATTTTAAAACTTATTAGAGAAGCCATTGCCAAATTACCAAAGGAGCATGAAGCACATACGGACCATATATTGGTATGTGTTGCAGGCGGCTTGTATGAATGGGCATTGCGTGGTTTTCTAAAAAAACACCTTGAAGGGGCTGTGGAAGTCACGCGTATTGCGACCTACGAAGCCATGATGATTCCTGCAACACCGATTGCTTTTTTGTATCGCCAACCAGACGACTCACTGTTGGGCGATGATAGGTTTGTTATTATGGCCTACGGTCTAGAGCCTGATATTGTGCCGCGTTTGCGCAAATTACGCGCCAAAGTAGCCGCTAAACATGAAGCTGGTATTTTAGCTTTGTTGGCTCAAGATCGTATGGGTGAACATATGTTAAAGCGTACTTGGGCGCGCTTGGCTTTGTGGGAGTTGGCTGAAAAAACAGGGCAGGGCATTTGGATGCAGTGGGTGCTTGATGCCAAAAAACTAGATCAATTCTTGGCAAAACCTGAGATGTTGCCTGAAAGTGCTGTGAAATTATTAGTGACTCACATGGATTATCCTGTGGTGAGCTGGGTGCTAGCACGACGCGAGTCTAAAAAATCCGAACTGGCATCTTCTTCTCCATGGTTGAAAGATGACCGTGTCCTAAATGCATTTCGTGTTTTTGAAGAAGATGTTGTGGTTGAACGTACCCGTCGTCAGGCTGAAACAGTGTGGTTGGATCGTCGTAAGGCGCTGGCTGGTAAAGGGCGCAGTACGGAATCAGATAAAGCTTTATCGGCGGCATGGGAAGATGGTAAATTAGTTTATTTTCAAAGTGCGGATAAATCGCTACATAGTGGTGCTTCATTAACTTCAAAGCAGGCATGTTTAAGGATTGAATGGTCGGATTATTTGGCGACCATGTATGCGACGCATGTTGATTATGAGAAATTCTTAGAGACTGTGTTTTTGCCTGCATTGCTGGCAAAAATTGAAGATGCCGACAGTGTTTTCTTGGATGCATTGCAGGCATCTGGCTGTTCGCTTCGTGGCAGTAGCCAAGCGTTGGTAGAAGTGGGCTCTGCTATTCAGAACTTATTGCGCCAATTTTATATGGATGCGATTGAGGGTGATGGGCGAGGGCATATGCCAACAGCATCCATGTGTATGGTTATGATGGGTGAATGGACAGTTGTTGATTATCAACACAAATCATTGGGAAAATTCCGCATGGCAAGTGGTTTGGTTGTGGCACAGGCAGATGCTGGTATTGCACATGATGCTGGTATCGCACAAATCATTGCATGGCGCGACCACCAAGCAGGGCAAAAATCTTTGGGGGGAGTGCGTGTTGAAACGATAGAGTCAGGGACTGGAAAGTCAGCCAACGTACTGTGTAATCAAGGTTTTGCAATTAGTGAAACTGTCGTTGCTGAGTATTTATCAGTGATGCGTGCGAGAGCTGGCGTGAAGAAATTTTACTTGGATCGCCATAAAGCAGCGTCGATTTTTTCAGCATACCGTTTGCCGAGTGATATGTTTGAACTGGTGGCAATTATCCCTCATAGCGAGGAAAAAAATATGTCACTGTTCGTGAAGGTGGGTTCACCTTCTTTAAATGGTAGCTCGGTAAATTTGTATGAGTTATTGGATCCTGTGACAGAAGCAGCACAATTGATTCGTTCAGAAGTTTTGACGAGTTGGGCTGGAGGTTAGCGATTCGTACACCGCATTTATCACAAGCGGAAGAATGGTTGAAAACATCAAGTTTGGCATGCCGCCTACCGCAATCAATGGCTGTAGGTTGGTCTGGCGGCATAGACTCAACAGCCTTACTTTTGGCTTTGCACCATGCAGGTTTTCAAGTGCATGCTTGGCATATTGACCATGCTTGGCATCAGCAATCTTCTCGTGACTCTGAGAAACTCTCTCATCTGGCAGAATCTTGGGGTATCACCTTTTTATCGCGGAGGTTGACTGAAACAGCAACATCCAACCGTGAAGCACATGCGCGACAAGGACGTTATCAAGCTTTTCAAGCGATGGCTAAAGAAACAGGTGTATATGCGATTGCTTTGGGACATCATGCTGATGATCAGGCAGAAACTGTTTGTATGCGGATGTTGCAGGGTGCTGGTGTGATGGGCTGTCGGGGCATAAGCCCACATAGTTGCCGCAATGGATTAGATATTTATCGACCTTTATTGCATGTGCGAAGATATTCCTTAAAGAATGCTTTACAGGAAGCGGGTATTGCGTGGTTACATGACGCTAGTAATGACGATGTGAGTCTATGGCGAAATCGTATTCGTCTG
The DNA here is from genome assembly GCA_030950865.1 of Mariprofundaceae bacterium. Lineage (GTDB taxonomy): Bacteria > Pseudomonadota > Zetaproteobacteria > Mariprofundales > Mariprofundaceae. The sequence continues at coordinate 5,968 of JAUZQR010000006.1, forward strand.
GAGCTTTTTCCTAAAATATTGTCTATGGGTCATAATCCTTATACGCTGTTTACACGTTGGCAAAAGCAGGCTGTAGCATTGGCAAATAGGGTAGATGATGCGGCTGATGGTATAGCTTTGGATGTGACAGGTTCGACTTGCTCCGTTTTATGGTATGATTGGCAAAACTTATCGCAGGCAGTACGGGCACAGGTTTTGCAGCGCATGGCAGCATCTGTGCTAGGTGAAGGTGTAGTTCTTGGACGTAGACATATTGAGCTGATTGAGTTTTGGCAAAAAAAAAGTGGGCGTGGTGGTTTGGATTTATCGGCTTGCCGCGTATCACATTGTGCTGGTTACTTGCATCTTGAGAGCAGGAAGGCAATCTCCTGCACTTGATGCGGTAGTGATTAATGGTTGAGAATTAATGTTGGTTTCATCTTGCATGAGGCATCATTGTTTTTGAATGAAAATTGGAGTTTGAATTTATGGGTAAGAATTTATTGTTGTGGGTTGTCATTGGTCTGACCATGATGAGTGTGTTTAATATGTTTACGGTGCCGGGTGGTAAGTCTGAGCCTATGACATATTCATCCTTTATTGATCATGTTGAACAGGGAATGGTTGAGCAAGTTACCATCAACGACAAACAAGTTTCGGGTCAGTTTCGTGATTTGTCGGGAGAGATGAAAAGCTTCACCTTACAAGTTCCCAACGATCCAAATTTGATGCAGCGTTTATTGGATAATCAGGTGGAAGTGGATGTGAAAGCACCTACGGAAGTGCCATTCCTATTATCTATTCTTATTTCATGGTTCCCGATGCTATTGTTGATTGGTGTGTGGATTTTCTTCATGCGCCAAATGCAAGGTGGTGGCAAAGGTGGAGCGATGGGCTTTGGTAAGAGCAAAGCAAAATTACTTACTGAAAACACCAACCGTGTAACCTTTGATGATGTGGCTGGTTGTGATGAAGCCAAGCAAGAAGTAACCGAAGTGATTGAGTTTTTGCGTGACCCTTCAAAATTTACACGTTTGGGTGGCAAGATT
>JAUZQR010000060.1 GCA_030950865.1 Mariprofundaceae bacterium
CAGGTAATTAATGGAACTTTTTAATCGGACGCTACTGTGTTGTGGATTAGTAAATTAGTAGCCATCGAAAAAGGTTATGCTGCTTGTGGCAGCACTTGCTGCATATGCCCGAGACAAGGCTCTTCGGCAAACCATCGATGCTTAAAATTTATAGGTGCTTGGAAATGCTGTGGTTGCACACGCTATTTTTGCATATAAAAAAAGGAGCTACATTTCTGCAACTCCTTAATTTAATTAACCAAATATTTGGCGTCCCCAAGGGGATTCGAACCCCTGTTGCCGCCGTGAAAGGGCAGTGTCCTAGGCCGACTAGACGATGGGGACCTAGGTCGAACGCGGCGAATCATATAAACAATGATGACCGCGTCAACATATTAAAAAATGGTGCGCCCACCTGGACTCGAACCAGGGGCCCACGGATTAAAAGTCCGCTACTCTACCAACTGAGCTATAGGCGCATACAAATAAAAACGAGTTGAGAAATCCGACTCATGTCCAATCAGCGTTACCACTGCTAGACGGCGCGGAATAATGGCGTGGAAAATTCATCTGTCAAACATCAATTCCATGCTTCCTATTTTTACTCCTTATGTGTTAGGCTTAGCCTATGAAATACCAACCAATTCCAGATTATCATATGCATACACCTCGTTGTAATCATGCCGTGGGAGAGGTGCGAGAATATGCGGAAATGGCGCTTCAACGCGGTTTGAAAGAGATTGGCATGTCTGATCACTCACCGATGCCAGATGGTTTTGATGCTGCGTGGCGTATGGATGCTACGGAGTTACCAGATTATTTACAGGAAGTAGAGAGTGTTCGGGATGAGTTTGCTTCCAAATTATTGCTGCGTGTAGGGCTTGAGGCTGATTTTCATCCCGGTACTGAAGCTGCTGTGCAAGCGATGATTGATGGTTATGCATGGGATTATGTGATGGGCTCGGTGCATTAGATTGGCGATTGGGCATTTGATAACCCTGATGAAGAAGGGCGATGGACCGAGGTGAATGTTGAAGATGCCTATTGTGATTATTTTGATTTGGTAGCTCGCTCTGCAGCAACGGGCATGTTTGATATCATTGGACACCCAGATTTGATTAAAAAATTTGGTCAGCGTGCGCCAAAAGGTAGCAAACGTGTGGATAGAGCCGAATCACTGATGTTGGAAGCAGTAAAGGCATCTGAGACTGTGTTGGAAATTAGTTCGGCGGGATTGCGTAAGCCAGTTGGTGAAATTTACCCACATACGCGCATTGTTCAAAAGGCCGCTGCGATGGGAATCTATTTTTGTTTTGGTTCAGATGCACATGCACCCAATGAAGTGGGGCATGGCATGGATGCATGCTTGGATATATTACAATCGTGTGGTGTTGATGAGGTGGTAGCTTTTGAGAAGCGGCAGCGTCGCATGCTTGCGATTAGAGAGGTGAAATGAAAGGCACTGTATTGATTACAGGGGCTTCGGGTGGTTTTGGGGTGTTGTTTGCCCAAGCCTTTGAGGAACAAGGTTACTCGTTATTACTTCATGGTCGTGATAAAGCACGTTTACAATTGACATTAGATAGTCTCAAACGACCAGAGTTACACCGTATATTGTTGACGGGACTTTCTGCACGTAAAGATGTTGATGAATTGATTGAAAGAATCATGCAGGAAGATGATTTGGTAGGTGTTGTGAATAATGCCGGCTTTGGCGTTTGGGGTAGCTTTGAAATGAGTGAAAGCGTGCCGCAATTGGATGTGTTGCGGGTTGATTTGATAGCACCAGTGATGTTGACCCATGCTTTATTGCCTCGTTTGAAACGTCAGCAGGGTTTTATCATTAATGTGTCGTCATTGGCTGGGGAAACGCCATTGCCTTATATGAGCACCTATGGTGCAGCCAAAGCGGGTCTAACTTTTTGGAGTGAGGCATTGCGTGCAGAGGTGCAAGGGCTTGTAACGATTGTAACTCTAGCGCCTGGGCCTTCACCAACAGGTTTTCGTGATGTTTCAGGTGCACCGAAAGGAAAAGGTGGCTTGTTTAGTACATCTCCGAGTATTGTGATTGAAGCTGCGATGCAGAGCTTGTCTCAAGGCGGTGGTTATTGTGTGCCTGGTTGGCGACATAAAGCTCTATGGTGCTTGCAAAAGTTGATGCCGCGCATTTTATCATTGCCGATTATGGCGCGTTATCTAAAGCCATAACCACGGTGTCTGATATTTATTACCAATTGCGCATATCTGCCAGAGCCAAACATGCACGAATTACAATTAAACCAAGCCACCAGATTGAGGTGGTATTGCCCTTGGGTATGCCTAAATCTGAGGCTGATAAGCTTGTAGGGCAACAGAAACAGTGGATTGAACGAACACTGGTACGTATGCGGGAGCAAAGACCCATACAACGTAGAGTGTTTCCTGAATATATCGCATTGCCGGCAATAGCTGAGCGTATCCAAGTCGTTTATGTGGAGAAACAGAAAAAAGCTGTGCTTTGGAACTCAGAAATATCGCAATTATCCATTTGTAATATTTGTAATGACAAAACTTGTCGTGATGAAGCACCTGTGTCTGAACTATTGAGAGGTTGGTTAAAGGTGTATGCGAAAGAGCGCTTGCCTGATTTATTGAAACGGGTTGCTTCAGATATGCAAGTCGATTATCGCGCTGTATCTGTTCGTTTGCAAAAGGCACGTTGGGGAAGTTGTTCGATGCAGGGGAATATTAGTTTGAATGCTAAATTATTATTATTGCCTCCACAGGTGGTGCGTTATGTTTTGGTGCATGAGTTATCACATTTGAAACACATGAATCATTCGGCGGCATTTTGGCAGTATGTTGCGCAGTTTGAACCTGATTATCGTAAAAGAAGGACTGAGTTACGTCAGTTATCTATGGCTTTGCCTACATGGGTATATCGTTAAGGAAGCTCTGAATAAGTCTGGGTGCAAGATGTGAGCTCATGACTTATTCAGAGTTTTCTTAATTGTACAAGGTATCAAAAAAGTTTACGATATGTCATAGACTGGCTGCGACTTGTAATATATTTGTATAATGCTTGTCCAATGTTTTATATATTATAAAAAGAAGGTGGGTTCAAGAATGGCTATAAAACAAGCTCCTTTATCACCCAGGCTGTCTATTTACCGTTGGTTTCCTGGTATGATTGCCAGTATTGCTCACCGCGCTAGCGGTGTTGTTTTGGTGCTTTCTGTGCCATGTTACCTTTGGATATTACATGGCATGACAGGTTCACCGCAAGATTTTGATACGGCGGTAGCACTGTTGCATTCACCTTTGGGTCGTTTGGGCTTATGGCTGGCTTCTGCAGCACTTATTTATCATTTTTTTAATGGTATTCGGTTTCTTTGCTTGGATGCTGGGTGGGGAGAGTCGCGTGGTGTCATGCGAAATTCGGCGCTTGTGGTGATTGGCATTGCGATAGCTGCTGCTATTGTTCTTGGGGTGTTGTTATGGTAAATAAATTTAGAGATTTAGGCTCTGCACACTCAGGCTTTAAAGATTGGTATTGGCAACGTTTGAGTGCTGTTGTACTGGCAGTATTGTTACCAGCTGCATTTATATTGTTATGGAGTGTTTATACGGGGGTCTTGGATCAGTTCGGTTTGCTTGATTGGTTGGATTCATTTGTTTCAAGATTATTGCATACCTTGTTGATTGTTGCTTTGATTATCCATGCTTATATGGGCTTGAAAGTTATGATTGAGGATTATGTGCATGCTGGTCTGCGTGTGTTTTTGATTGCTGCAATGTTGGTAATGATGAGCTTGTTTGGTATGTGGTGGTTGGCATTGATTTGGGCGTGGGGAGGCTAAGGATGGCTTATTTATCCACAGATAAAGTTGAGCA